>JAPNUX010000001.1 GCA_026626905.1 Desulfurococcus sp. | reverse complement strand
ATTATGAGGATTGATAGGTGGGAGCTGGGGGGTTTACCTGGGCAGAATCCAGCGTGGCTTGTAGGCTCGATATTCTACCATGGTGATAAACTCCTTGAGAATGAGAGAGGAGGCTTTAAGCGTGGTGAAGCCAGGGAGAAGATTGAAGAAGCTTTAAGCGTGGTGGCTGAGAAAGGCTTAGTCCTCGCTTTAGATGTTGTCTTCCCCAGCGTTGAGAGTGTTGAGCCTATAATGGAGTTCATCGCAGAGTATGATGTACCATTATTTCTCGACTCACCAGACCCTGAGGCGAGAATGAAGAGCTACCGTGTTGCCAGAGAGCTCGGAGTAGCGGGTAGAAGCATAGCTAATGGACTGTATACTGACAGTCCTCCAGAAGAGCCTAGAGTAGTAGCTGAAAACAAGCTTGCCGGAGTAGTCCTAATGACCTTTGACCCGAGAAACGCGGCGGGATCCATGGATCCCGAGAGCAGGTTGAAGATACTGGAGGAGAGGCTGCTACCTATGGCTAGGGGAGCCAGGCTGGAGAACATTATTGTGGATGCAGTAGTAATAGATCCAGCTAGTATAGCTTTAAGTGCTGAGACAATACACATGGTTAAGGAGAAACACGGGTATCCTTCAGGCTGTGCTCCAGCAAACGCTCTGGGATCAGTCTCCGAGAAAACTGTGGGTCAAGCTACAGCTGTAGGTGTTCATGGAGGCGTAGCAGCTTATCTTAGAGTTATGGGTGCAGACTACATAATGTACGGGCCTGTTAAGAGAGTCAAGTATATTGCTGATGCAGTAGCCATGATAGACTCTCTAATAGCCTACAGTCTTAGACGCCGAGGGCTGAAGATTGAAGGAGTACACCCGTTGAAAACCTACTTGAAGGTTATCCAGAAGCTCTTTATTTCAAGCTCCTAGCCGAGCTTTAAGCTCTCAATCCATACCTTCATGTAGTCTTCCTCCTCAGCTAGATTAACATGTATAATCCTCCCAGCGATCCTCTTGTAGTCTACGAGGTAATCTTTATTCAAGAGAATCACGCGGAGCCCTGAGAGCACCATGTTGCCAGCTACAATAATTCTATCCACGTCTCTAACAGGGAGTAAGCCTAGATCCACGAGATCCCTGGGAGGTATCCCTGAACCGAAGCTACCGGATACTACTATTGTTTTAACATCCTCTTCTCTAAGTCCTGCCTTACCCAAAAGTACCCTCCAGCTGGTTTTAACTGCCGCGGTAGCCTTCTGGAATTCTCTTATATCCAGCTGGCTTAACTTAACATTGTTAACAGGGTCTATTATAATGCTTTTCACTCCGTTAACCCTCGTATACCCCTTCATAATCCTCCCGTTTTCATCTATGAAGCCGTGTCTAAGCAGCTCGGCTATAGTGCTTACAAGACCTGAACCAAGGAAACCTCTTGGGGAGCCAGTGTACTCTACCTCGAAGACTGGTAGCCCGTTTCTCTCACCAGTTATAGCTGCTTTAACAATACCCCCCAGGTGTACTGTAGAGCTGCTTCCAATATGTCCTTCGAAGGCTGGTCCAGCTGGTGTGCTTGTAGCGTAGATAGCGTTGTTAGATACTAGTAGTGTCTCAGTATTAGTTCCCAGGTCGATCACAAGGTAAGGTTTCTCCAGCTCTAATTCTAGAGATGCTATAAGCTCTGAGTACGCGTCTCCACCAACATATCCACCTATAATGGGCATTGTGAGAGCTGGGATTCCATTAACCCACGAGTACACTGGGTCCTTCACTAAGGGTTGAAAAGGTTTACGCGCTAGGGACTCTATCGGTAGCCCGTTAAAGAAGTGCTCCATGACGCTGTTCCCAGCGATAAGGATTAACCCAGCCTCCTTTAATGTAGCTGTGCTACCCACGGTTTTCCTCAAGCTCTCCGACATATCCTGGAGTTTAGAAGGGTCGTCGAGTACATGCGTCATTCTCGTGACTATATCGGCTCCATAAATATTCAGTGGATTTAATACTACATCCTCCCAGAGTACTTTTCCATCCAGTGAGACGAGCTGATATGCTATCTTAGTGGATCCTATGTCGACGAGGAGCACGCGGTCTGGATCCCCGGTTGTATGGAAGAGCCTGTCATCTACGAGTAGTAGTCTAGAAGCTGGTTTAAATGTGTTTGAATCAACCGGGGTTAGTGTAGAAGGAGTTGAGACGAGCGGTTTCCTCACACGGGGTTCTACTAGTAGAGACCATGCTGATGCACGAGGCTGCTGGAGTAATGGGAGTTCTACTTCAACATATCCTTGAACCACGGTCTGACATGCAAGTCTCTCCACTCCTCTTAATCCACGAGCCAGCTCGTATACAGTGGGCTTATTCACTTCTCCGTAAACCCTGACGCGGCAGAGCCCGCAGAGGCCTCTACCACCACAGGGTAGTGGCAGGAGACCCTTGGAAGCCAGTAGCTTGCCTAGGTTTACACCAGGTTCCGTTTCCAGCACTCTGCTAGTTCCTTTGATTACAATCCTAGCCTTCTTCTCCTGCATGATCCTTCATCTCTTCAGCTAGCTTGTTGATTAATTTAACAGCTTCAATAGCATCTCTAGCCCAGCCGTCAGCCTTGATCCTCTCAGCAAACTCCCTGCTGGTGGCTGCTCCCCCGATCACAACGTATACCTTCCTCCTGAGACCCCTTTCCTCGAGGACTCTTAATACTTCAGCCATGTATCTAGCTGTTGTAGTTAATAGCGCGCTCATGCCGAGTACCTGCGGATTGTATTTTTCAACAGCTTCAGCGAATTTTTCCGCGTCAACGTCGACTCCTAAGTCTATTACCTCGTGGCCAGCGGCTTGAAGCATTACAGCTACTAGTGTTTTACCGATGTCGTGGACATCGCCTTTAACAGTTCCAATTACTATTCTAAGCCTTCTACTGGACCCCAGCTTAGATGCTTCTTCTTTTATCCGCGGCTCCAGGATCTTCATAGCCTTCTTGAATATATCTGCTGCCTCTACGAGTTCAGCTATAAAGTACTCTCCCTCCTCGTATAGCCTTCCAATCTCCTCCATGGCACTACTCATGGATCCTAAGACTATCTCTGTAGCTGGCACCCCTCTCTCAAGGAGCCCGCTTACAGCTCTGAGAACACAGTCTTCATTTAAGTTTACCAGGCAGTCTCTAACCTGTTGCAGGAGTTTATTGCGCTCGGCGTTCACGTTAGCCACCGGGCTCTAATCTTACTTCCCATATAATGCTACATGCATCAGTAATAGCTTTAACTCTACATTGCTTTGAGACTTGAAGCATCCTAGGGGACATGTAGTAGACTATAGCACCATAGTATTAGGCGGCACTCCGACTTTAGAGACTACCAGGAGACTTTATAAGTTATGGAATAGCTAAGTCAGTGTTAAATCCTGCCACAGGTGGTTTAATGGAGTACTTCTTTGAGCTTGCAGCCTGGAGGAGAAGTGAAGTAGATAGCATTATAGAGGAGGGGAGAGGCGTAGTATCAAAGTACACGATACCTGAGGGGCCGGGCGGCTACCCTGGATTATTCAGTCTCGCGACAGCTGTATACATCAAGTACTCTCATGGAGCTGGAAGCATACCTCACGTTAGACTCTACGATATAAACAGGCTGGCATTACTCTCAATAGCTAATGCTGTAGCAGAATACGAGCTGGATGGACTGGTTCTACTGAGAGGCGATAAGCCGGTTGAAGGCGGGATAGTCGAGGATATTGGGACAGAGGAAGCTATTAGTCTCCTCAAGAAGAAGGGTTACAGGTTTCCGATTGGAGTAATCTTGAGCCTTAACTTCCCTCCTGAGGAGATCAAGAGGAGGATAGAGCTTGGAGCAGACTTCTACTATGTAATAAACTATGCTCCTTGGAAGAACGAGGTGCTTAAGGATATAGCTAGAGAAGCCTGGTCAAGGAACTTGAAGGTATACGTATTCCTCCTCCTGGGGATAGGGAGGAATAGAAAGCTGTTCATGAAGCTTGGTCAACCATACATCGAGGGGGATAGACTAGGGGATGCTCTGCGGTCACTCAATGATATTGTGGATGGTGTAATACTATCCTCGCCATTCGAGCCCATTGAGGGCCTCCGCCTTCTTGCACGCCATGCTATATGAGAGGAGTTTTTTATTGAACCAGTAGTTGTAGTCTCCTCCCGCAGCAGGTGGATGGGGACTATATAGGCTGCTGCTATTTATCTGCTAGGCTTATACTCCTAGTTCTTCTACTACTTCTACTACAATCCTCTTAATTCTCTTAAGCTTCTCTAATCCGATAGCGTAAGCTTTCTCCGGGCTACCGTCTTCGACTGCTAGTCCCCCGAAGCCGCAGTCAGCTGAAACTAGATCTATCCTCCAGTTGACTCTACTACCAATTTCTAGTAGAAGATTCTTGAGCTCAGTATACTCTTCTACACGTGGATTCTTAGAGCTTGCAATTCCCGGCGCCAGGATCTTACTGCCTGCTTGAAGCACTTCTCTATCGAGGAGCTCGATGTTCCCAGGGTTATCGTGGAACTCGAAGTTTAGTACCTGGGGTTCCCTGGATCCAGCTAGTATATCGAGCAGGCTTGGAGATATCCTCCCGCAGACATGTATTCCATGCTCGCCTGGAAGCCCCTCGAAGACACTATTGATTACACTTGTGATCTCCTCCACATTGTATCCTAGCAGGATACGTCTACGGCCGACAAGTACCCCTAGCACCGGCTCATCTATAAAAAGGATGTTGTAGCCTAAGCCGGCCAGGTACTTCAAGTTAACTCTAACGTATTCAGTAATGTACTCTAAGAGCTTCTTCTCTCTGAGGAGTGTAGCCTGCAAGCCTCCCTCAATGTTATCCTCAATGTATATTCTAGAGGATAGCGTGAATGGGCCTGTGACAGGAGCTCTCAGCCACTTATAGACTCCTCTTGCTTTAGCTTCAGCCATAACTCTAGCCTCCGGTATTTCAGGTTCAACTTCTACTGAATCCTTCAGTCTCGCGGGATCCCTGAGGAAGTAGAAGCCGTTTCTACTAGCTAGGGCTCCAGTGCCTACTAGTGGTTCAAGATATATGTCTATAAAACTCCTTAACTGAGGGTATGGTGGCGCATCAATACCTATACTCGCTAAGTCCTCTATAACTCTCTTAATGTTTCCAGGGGTGTAGGGTAAAGGGAAGCTTCCAACATGACTTGTCCTAATCAACTCTAGAGCACCTGAACCTGGTTTGAAGCTCGTGTAACGCATAGTGGATCCTTTAAACACACCTCAGGTTAAGAGTTTCACCTGAAGACAGCTTTATTTACCTTGAACCCGGTTTAACTGTAGTGTAAGCTGTGCTGGTGGCATGTCTTGAAGAGCACTGTTATTCTCGGAGGCACTAGTGGATACCATTTAGCGTACAAGGTCTCCAGAATTCTCGGTGTTGAGCTCGGTGATATCGAAGTAAAAGCTTTTCCAGACGGCGAGACGTATATCAGAGTCATCCCGGATGTCAGGGATAAAACTGTTGTCTACATTAACTCGCTTCAATACAATCCTAACGAGAGGATTATTGAGACACTATATACTCTTGACACTCTCAGAGATCTAGGTGCATCTAGAGTTATAGCTGTCATACCATACCTAGCCTACGCTAGGCAGGATGAAAGATTTAATCCAGGTGAAGCTGTAAGCATACGTATTCTAGCAAAGCTCTTCAAGTCTATTCAAGTCGACGCCATCTACACGATCGATACACACTTGCATAGAATAAGCGATCCCACAGAGCTCTTCGGAGCCCGATTCTACAACCTTACAGGTGTACGCGAGCTGGCAAGATACGTTAGAGAAAAACAATCTCTCGAGAACACTGTGATCGTGGGTCCAGACGAGGAAGCCGAGCAGTGGGCGAAGATAATGGCTGAGGAGCTAGGGGGAGTAGAGTATGGTGTGCTAGAGAAGAAGAGGCTCAGCCCTACAGAAGTAGTCATTGAAGCTAAAGGCATTAATGTAAGAGACAAGAACGTCATCATAGTAGATGACATAATTAGCACAGGTGGAACAATAGTAGAAGCTGTTAAATCCCTGAGAAAGCTTGGAGCCAGAGACATAACTGTTACATGTGTTCACCCACTACTCGTCGGCACAGCATACCAGAAGCTACTGCAACTCGATTTAAAAGACCTCGCATGCACAGACACCGTATTAAACCCTGTTAGCAAAGTGACAGTTGCACCAGTAATAGCAAGCGAAGTTAAAAATAAGTTTTTTAACTAAAATGGAACCCCTGATATCAAAGCTATATTCGAGTATGGTGTGAACTCTCCTGTTCTCACTACAAATTTAGCTCTACCAACATATTCCTTTTTGAATATTTCATGTTCTACAAAAACTATTCCTCTACTGAGATTTAGGCCTTGCAATTCCTCAAGGAGTTTAATCACCTCCCTATACATTCCCGGTGAGCGCTCAACTATTTCACGGGCTAATACTGCCTTCTCAACCACTACTTCCTCGAGAATAGCCTTAAGCACGTCTAGGAATCTGGGTATACCAGGTTTAAGTGCCAGGTCTACGCGGGTAATACCCTTGGGTATAGGTAGTCCTGCATCCGCTATAATAAATACATCCATATGTCCTAGACTAGCTATTTCTTGTAGTAATATAGGGTTCAGGATACCAGTTTTCTTCAACAGGCATACCCAATATTCCCACATTAAGCTAAACGCTTTTAAATGTAAATAAATGGATAAATGAAATTAAAACTGATATAGCAATAAGGTGTGAATCTTGAAGGCTTCTATCGTTGTTATTGGTAGTATTCATATGGATTTTTACATAGATTTACCTAAATTACCGACACCAGGTGAAACAGTTCTCGGTTTCAATTTCACTATGAAGCCTGGGGGCAAGGGAGCGAATCAGGCTGTTGCAACAGCACGTTTAGGAGCACACACATACATGGTTGGCAGAGTCGGAAATGATCTCTTCGCTGAAAAACTTTTGGAAAACCTAAGGAGAAATAATGTTAATACAGATTACATCTCCCTAGATCAGTCAACCCATACAGGTCTCGCATTCATCTTTCTGGATAGACGGACAGGCGAGAACATGATTGCTGTTGCACCTGGAGCTGATTACCATGTATCAAAAGAGGACATCGATAAAGCTACTGCTATTATAGCGAAGACGGATATCGTTCTTCTCCAGCTGGAGATACCATTAGAGACAGTACTATATGCTGCTAAGAAGGCTTCAGAGCTAAATAGACTTGTTATACTTAATCCAGCACCAGCAATGAAACTCCCGGTAGAAATCTACAAATATGTGAATGTAATTACACCTAACAGAATTGAAGCCGAGATGCTCACAGGAATTAAAGTTGAAAAAATTGAAGACGCAGCTAAAGCTGGAAGGATGCTAGTTGAAAGAGGAGTTGAATACGCTGTTATAACTATGGGTAAGGATGGAGTAGTTGTGGTATCAAGGGATCTCACTGAACATATACCCGCATTTAAGGTAGAAGTAGTTGACACGACGGGAGCAGGAGACGCATTCAATGGTGCTTTAGCAGTCTTCATGGCAGAAGGATATGATATCTTAGAAGCTTGTAAGAGAGCTAATGCGGCAGCATCACTCAAGATTACAAAGCTAGGTGCGCAGGAAGGCTTACCTTCAAGAGACGAACTGGAGGACTTCCTTAAGAAGATGGAGGTGGCGCATAATTGATAAAGAACGAGAGCAAAGTAGTCTTGGAAGCCAGAAGCATAGTTAAGAAATTTCCTGGTATAATAGCTCTCAAAGGAGTTGACTTCGACCTATATGAAGGTGAAGTTCACGCACTTGTAGGCCAGAATGGTGCGGGGAAATCCACTTTTGTTAAAATACTTAATGGTATTCATAGAGCTTATAGTGGAGAAATAATCATTAATGGTAGAAAAGTCCATATAAGAGGGCCTCTCGATGCAAAGAAATACGGTATCACATTAGTGCACCAGGAGATAACATTACTCCCCAATATGTCAGTGGCCGAGAACATATATCTTGCAAAAATTCCGTTTCTCAAATATCCATTGACCCGTATAAGTAAAAGCGCGCTTGAAGACTTCTCGAAGAAATATATTGAGATACTAGGCTTAAACATAGACCCGTGGATTAAGGTTAGAGATCTAAGCATAGGTGAGCAACAGCTGATCCAAGTTGCACGAGCTCTCGCTGAGAATGCAAATATTATATGCCTAGATGAACCGACAAGTGCCCTTACTCCAGCTGAAGTAGAAAGATTATTCCAAGTTATACGTGAATTAAAGGAGTCTGGGAAATCGATAATACTAATAACTCATCACATAGATGAAGTATTTAGAATAGCTGATAGAGTGACAGTACTACGAGATGGAGAAAAAGTAGCAACTCTTTGGGTCGAGCAAGCTAAACCTTTAGATATTGTGAAATTAATGCTAGGGGGAGAAATCAAGGGATTTTACATCGAAAAAGAAAAGAAGGAGGGAGAAATCCCCGTACTGAAAGTTGAGAATCTAGCAACAAAACCAGTCAAGGCGAGAGGAGTATGGTTAAGAGGTATAACATTTGATCTACGGAGAGGCGAGATACTGGGTGTAGCTGGCTTGTTAGGGGCAGGTAAAACAGAGTTAGGTAAAGCTCTCGTAGGCATGGAGAGAATTGTAAACGGTAGAATATTCGTCGAGAATAAGGAAGTTTTTATTAGAAGCCCGCTTGATGCATTAAAATACGGTATTTACTATTTGCCGGAAGATAGACGTAGCGAAGGATTAGTTCAATCCATGTCTATCCGAGAGAATATAGTACTTTCATCAATAGATAAACTATCCAGGAAGCTCGGGCTACGCTTGATACGCGATGAGAAGCATGTAGCCTTAGAGTGGATTAAGAAATTAAACATTGTAGCTCCAAGTCCTGAAATACGTGTAGCAAATCTCAGTGGAGGGAACCAGCAAAAGGTGGTTATCGCTAAAGCGCTTGAATCTAAACCAAAAATACTAATCTTCGATGAACCGACTATGGGTATAGATATTGGAGCAAAAGTAGAAATCAGGAAGATTATCATGGAATTAGCAAATCAAGGTTTATCGGTTATACTTATGTCATCTGAGATCGATGAAATACTAGCACTCTCCGATAGAATCCTCGTGCTATATAAAGGTAGGCAGGTAGCACTACTTCCAAATAAAGGTCTTACCCGCGACTATTTGATAGATCTCGTCAGTGGTGAAGGACAAATTAATAGGGATCCTCGTTCAAACCTAGATATAAAAATTGCATAGGGGATTTAGATGGGGCGCTCGCGAATATCTATATCAAGCCTCTGGAGAAAAATCAGCACATACGAGGAAGTTAAACCTTTAATCGCTTTAATAAGCCTATATATTACATCAGCAATACTTTCTATCCACTTCCTATCTCCATACAACCAGAGGATATTACTGTTGCAGACAGCACCACTAGCTATGTTAGCACTGGGAGAATCCATGGTAATAATAATGGGAAGTATAGACTTGTCACCTGGTTCAACTATGGCGTTATCTGGGACTGTTGCAGCATTAATATATGTCAATTATCAGCAGCCCCTTGAGATAGCTTTTCTCGCAGGCTTAGCAGTTGGTGCTCTAGTAGGTTTAATCAATGGAATACTAGTTACGAAAGCCAAGATTCCATCATTTGTGGCTACACTAGCTGCATTAGTAGCAGGTAGAGGAGTGGTGCTTATTCTCTCAGGTGGGCAACCAATAGTGGGATTATCAAGCTTTAATATTCTCACCCGCGATATCGCCGGGATTTCTGTTATGGTATGGATATTCGTGATGTTCACATTAGTAAACGTCCTGTTGTTGAGGAGAACATCGCTGGGTCTAAAAATCTACGCTATAGGTGGGAATGAAGATGCCGCTAGATACTCTGGGATAAATGCTGACCTAGTTAAACTAGTAGTATTTACTTTAGCTGGAGTTTACTATGCTATTGCAGGCTTAATGATGAATGCGAGGCTTGAGGTAGCATATCCGTGGACTGGCTGGGGATATGAGCTAGATGCTATTGCTTCATCAGTCTTAGGAGGAATACAGTTAACCGGAGGAGTAGGTTCACCTCTCGGGCCAACCCTAGGCGCGTATATGTTGACTTTAATTACCAATATATTAATACTTCTAGGTGTTAATCCATACATTCAATGGGTTGTTAAAGGAGCAGTATTAGCTGTAGCAGCAACAGCCCTTACGAGAGGCCTCAGATACGTTAAATAACAATTGCAACTTTTTTACTATACTATTATACTATGCTGTTAAACAATTGTAGCCTCTATACCCAATTATATCCCAAGAATGTACTAGTGAATGCCAGATTTACGTGTTCCTTATACTTGTAAGATTTATATACTTGATCAATACACATAATACATAAAGTATTGGAGGAGAGCTAGACCTTGTCTAAAGCTCTATCTAAAACTATAGCCATAGCTATAATAGCACTAGTAGTTATAGTAGCAATAATCGGTATATACTTCTATACTACTCAGCAAGCGAAACCAGCAAAGACTACGATAGGACTCTTCATCAGCAATCTAGGCAACCCGTACTTCGTGGCATTACGTGATGGAGCACAGAAAGCTATAGACGAGCTTAAGGCTAAAGGGATAGATATTGAGATGAAAGTATATGATGCTAAAGACGACCCTCAGCAACAGATTACTCAAATTGAAACAGCTATAGGTGAGGGTATAAGTGTTATAGTAGTTAACCCAGTCCATGCTGAAGCCATCCAGCCGGCACTAGTGAAGGCTAAGGATGCCGGGATACCTGTTGTAACAACCGATAGAGATGTAGTAGACCGTACACTGCGAATAGTATTCATTGGAACGGATAATGTTAAGGGCGCTGAGGATGCTGCAAATGCATTAATAAGTGCGTTAGAGAAGAGTGGTAAACCTACACCTTGGAAGGTAGTTATTCTTAACGGTATCCCAGGGACTACCGCAGCCGAAGATCGTAAGAAAGGCTTCCACAATGTATTAGACCGATACGTTGCGCAAGGTAAAGTAAATATTGTAGCAGAGGAGGTAGCTAACTTCAGAAGAGATCAAGGACTCTCAGTGATGGAGTCTATTCTTGCATCGCAAAAAGTAGATGCCGTCATAGCAGCTAATGATGAAATGGCTCTTGGAGCAATCCAAGCGATCGAGGGTGCTGGCCTAAAGCCAGGCTCGGATATAATTGTAGTTGGATACGATGCCATACCGGATGCTGTGACAGCTGTCAAAGAAGGTAAAATGTATGCTACAATAGCTCAGTCCCCATTCCTACAGGGATACTGGGGTGTATATGCTGCATATTACATTAAAATCAAGGACTGGAGACCGGCGCAAGATTGGATACCGACACCAGTAGTCGTCGTAACTAAGAGTAACGTCGATACATTTGAGTCACAAGTAAAAACCCCACAGTCGTTACCAGGAGCTCCAACCGGATAACAATTATTTTTCCTTTTAGTACCTCCTAATGATCTATGATTCCCTATTTTTCTTGTGATACTGATAAGTGTTCTACCAATGAAAATTATTTGAAACTAAATAAGAAGGGTTCATTTCTATTCATGCAAAAACCTTTGAACTCCACCTTTATTCCTCTATTCTCGGTATGTATGATAAGTCGAATTCCTCGGGCTCGACGTCTACTAGGTGTCCTGTTAGGAAGTCATTGTATCCTTGGAGGTCTAGTAGCCCGTGTCCACTGAAGTTGAATACTATGATTGCTTTTTCATTCTTCTTTTTCGCTTCCAATGCTAGATCTAGTACTGCTTTTACTGCATGAGCTGTTTCAGGGGCTGGTAGGAATCCCTCGGTTTGAGCGAAGAGCTGTGCCGCCTCGAAGACTTCTCTCTGAGTGTATGCTACTGGCTTCACGATACCATGGTTTACCAGTATGCTTAAGCTTGGGGCTACACCGTGATAGCGTAGTCCACCGGCATGTATTGGGGGAGGAGTGAACTTGTGTCCCACAGTATGCATTTTCAGTAGTGGCGTGAGCCCGGCGCTGTCACCGTAGTCGTAGGTGTACTTACCTCTAGTCATTGATGGAATAGCTTTTGGTTCCACTGCTACGACCTCGGCGTCCAGCTTTCCCTTCAGCTTCTCTCTTATGAACGGGTAGGTGAAGCCAGCGAAGTTACTGCCACCTCCTACACAGCCTACCAGGTGTGTTGGAGGCTCTTCTCCTATGAGCTCTAACTGTTTCATGGCTTCTTGGCCTATTACCGTCTGGTGGAGGAGTACAGTATTCAGTACTGAGCCGAGCGAGTACTTTGTGCCTGGATGGGTTAATGCATCCTCGATTGCCTCGCTGATCGCTATACCGAGGCTCCCCGGGTTCCCTGGATCCATTTCAAGTATAGTTCTCCCAGTCCTGGTATACATGCTTGGACTCGATATTACTTCAGCACCATACACGTGCATTAGTATCCTCCTGTAGGGCTTCTGCTCGTAGCTTGCTTTAACCATGTAGACTCTTACTTTAACCCCGAAGATGGCTCCAGCAATAGATAGAGCGCTACCCCACTGGCCTGCCCCTGTCTCTGTGGTAAGTCTTTCAACCCCCTCCTTTGAAGCCATGTATGCTTGAGCTATAGCTGTGTTAATCTTATGGGATCCTGTCGGGAGGACACCTTCATACTTAAAGTATATTCTCGCTGGAGTATTAAGACGCTGCTCGAATCTCCTAGCTCTAATAAGGGGTGTAGGGCGTCCAGCCTCCAGGTATGCTTCTCTAACCTCCACGGGTATCGGGATGTATTGATCCATGCTGGTTTCCTGTCTCACGAACTCCTTAGGGAATAATGCTTCGAGATCCCTGGGTTCAACTATAGAGCCATCAGACCTCCTAGGGGGTGGAGGAGGTTCAGGTAGATCCGGGATAATATTATACCACTGCTTTGGAACTAATTCCTCGTCTTGAGGAGCTCGTATCCTTACAGGGACTACCATTGGCGCATAGGCTCACCTAGAGCTTAATGAGGATTGAGCCCCGGGGTATTTAAGTGTTACGTTTTGCAGCTCGCTATAGCTTCCTGCGCGAGAACTTAATCAAATAATCTTAGAGTAAGTGGAGGTGGAGGCTGGAAGACCTACCTGTTTCATTTAAATTAAATCTTATACGTTCAGCATGAATTATACGTGGATGCGGGCGTAGCTTGAGTCTTCTTGTAAGGAATGGGTTGGTTGTATCTCCTCAAGGCCTCCTAAGAGTTGACGTGAGGATAGATGAAGGAGTTGTAACAAGGATAGCCCCTCACGTAGATAGCAGTGGAGTGGATGAAGTAATTGATGCCTCAGGAATGCTAGTTTTACCTGGAGTGATCGACGAGCACGTCCACATGCGGGAGCCAGGCTTAGAGTACAAGGATGACTTCACTCACAGTTCTAGGGCTGCTGTTAAAGGCGGTGTCACCACTGTAATAGAGCAGCCTAACACCATCCCGCCGGTTGACGACCCGGGTAAGCTTGCCAGTAAAGCTAGGCTCCTCGAGTCTAAGGCCCATGTAGACTTCGCTCTCCTAGGGGTCCTCCACGATGGAAACCTCCACTTATTTGAGGATATGCTGGCTGAAGGAGCAGTGGGATTTAAAGTCTATATGGCGTCTACTACAGGGGATCTTCCTCCTCCAAGTGATGCAGGCCTATACGAGATACTCTACAAGTCTAGTTTAACTGGTGCAACTATAGCGTTTCACGCTGAGGATCAATCGTTAATCTCGTACTTTACCGAGAGAGTGAAGAGGACTGATACAGCTACTAGTCCTTCATCATACATTGATGCCAGGCCTCCTATCGCTGAAGAGTACAGTATTACCAAGATCGCTGTGATCGCAAAGCATACTGGAGGGAGACCGTTGATACTACATGTCTCTTCGAGTGAAGCTCTTGAAGCCATATTAAATGCTCGAAGCGCGGGTGTTGAAGTCTACGGGGAGACATGCCCTCACTACCTGCTATTCGATAGAGAGGATTACATTAGATATGGTAGTCTAGTCAAGATCAATCCACCAGTTAGGGGTGGAGTACACAAGGCCAGGCTCCTCAGTGCAGTAAAGAAGGGTCTAATTGATACAGTTGGCTCGGATCACTCTCCTCACGCTCCCTCAGAGAAAACCAGGGATATATGGAGTGCTGCAGCAGGGTTTCCAGGTGTTCAGACGCTACTTCCTTCAATGCTAGATCTCGCTCTACGAAATATTATCCCGTTAACTAGGATACCACTGCTACTCTCTGAAAACCCAGCTAGAATCTGGGGGTTGTGGCCTAGGAAGGGTTCAATAGCCCCGGGCTTCGACGGTGACCTAGTAATAGTGGATCCTCGTGGTGAAACCATGGTTAGCGAGGAGTGGCTTGAATACAAGTATAAGCTGACACCCTTCATAGGTTGGAGGTTCAAGGGGAGAATCAGATACGTAGTGCTCAGGGGTAGCGTGGTGTACAGAGATGGTATTCTAGCGGATAAGCCGAGCGGCCAGTGGCTCAAGAACCCTAGATACTAGTAGCTGGAGGGCGTGGTAGATATGCGTAGAGGCATGGATGTAATCTCAGCTCTCCAGTTCTCTAGAAGTGATATCTAGGAGTTCTTCACAGTAGTAGAAGAGATTAGACGGAGAGTTGAAAGCGAGGGGAGATTAGAGCTTGCTAGAGGGAGAACACTCTTCACAGCCTTCTTCGAGCCGAGCACTAGGACGAGACTGAGCTTCCAGTTCGCTATGATCAAGCTCGGGGGAAGCGTTGTTGACCTGGGTCCAGAGGAGGTTACAAGTAGAGCTAAAGGCGAGAGCCCGGAGGATACTCTTAGAACAGTCGACAGCTATAATCCTGACGTTATAGTTGTAAGACACTGGGAGCCTGGTTTTGCTGCTAGAGCAGCCGAGATATGTAGAGCTCCAGTAATCAATGCTGGAGACGGCTATAATGAACACCCCACACAAGCACTCCTCGACGCCTACACCATATGGAGGATGCTTGGAGGAATAGATGGTGTCACAGTAGGCTTAATGGGTGACCTCAAGTATAGTAGGACTATCCCGAGCCTTATCTACACTCTCTCAAACTTCAAAGATATCACAGTGTATTTTATCTCGCCTCCACAGCTGAGACCGCGTGAGGAAGTACTAAAGGTACTCGATCAGAGAGGAGTGAGATACGAGTTCACCAGGAATCTCAGTGAAGTAATCAGTAGACTAGACGTGCTCTACGTGACAAGACTTCAGAGGGAGAGAATGAATCAGGATGAGTATGAAAGGCTTAAGGGAAGCTATACTATATCACTCAACATGCTATCCAGGCATGAGAGAATACCTTTAATAATGCACCCGCTTCCGAGAACATGGGAGCTCGCTACAGATGTAGACCAGCTACCTCAGGCAGTATACTTTGAGCAAGCAAGAAATGGACTCTACGTGAGAATGGGGTTATTGAAGATTATTCTAGGAGTATAGCTTTCTAGCTGGGCTTAGAAAGAGCTGCTTGATTGAACTGTTAGCACAACATATACTTTCTCCAGCTCCCTTGGTACTATCTTCATCCATTTATCCCCTACACCTATTATGGAGAATAAGCCTACAGGTGTCGCTCCAGCCGTCTTAATCAATCTTATAAGCGCCATCGAAGTCTTACCAGTCTTCAGGACGTCGTCAACAATTAGAACTCTATCCTTCTTTGATAGCATGTCGATTGGAGTGAAGAGAATAGTGTACTCTGGAGGATCTCTTGATATATATGAGGCTTGATGATATCCTCTCGCTCCTATCTCAGGGCGGCGTTTAGCTACAACTAGCTTCGCGGAAAGGACTTCGGCAACTTTGGTGGCTAGTGGTATACCATCTGATTCAACTGTTGCTATAGTGTTAACCTTGTATCCCTGAAACTCCTTGAAAGCAATGTACGATAGAATTCTGAGCAGGGGGATATTGAATGCTATCTTGTAGAGGCCGTAAAGCTCCTCCTCTACCTCCACCAGCTTTCTTCTAATTAAGTCCTCTACTAGCTCGCGGCTGGTTAGTATGTTAAATAACTCTACAGCTCTCTTGTAGTTAGGTTTAACACCTCTCCTAATATACTTCCATAGCGTCTGGGCTTCCAGCCCCGAGAGTTCCTCGAGCCTTCGGTAGTCTAAAAGCTCCTTATATGCTCTCAGTAAATCTACGGCGATAAACCTATAGTCTATGACAGGCAATATAAGCCCCCGTTTCCAGTATAGGTGATACAGCAGGTGGCTTAAATACTCGTAGATTAAGATAGGGGGCTCGGGCCTTTAAGCATGCTCCTGATTAGGATAACTTTTAATTCAGTGGTTGCACTTAGCTAACATTTAAATCTTAGAATACATGAATTCATGTTAGGGTGTTAGTGTTCCGTGAGCACAAGTATAATTGAGAAAACCATTATAAGGCCTGTCGAGAAGGAGCTAGTTTACAGGTTGCTTTATGATGTTGCCACGCTATTTTCAAGCATAAAGTCTTTCAGGCTTACAGCACGCAATCTAGAAGTCAACGAGATCTCCGGGTACTGGGCGGAGAGGTCTCTTTTCGCCGGAGTATCTTTGCCTATTAAAGTGAAAGGCGAGGTTATATCAGAGGACACAGTCGTCAACCACCTGGAATCACAGGGCTTTAAAGCTAGGATAGAATACAAGATTGTACCAGTCTTCTACGCCGTGCACATTAATGTAAGAGGGCAGTGTGAGGGTGATACCAGCACCTGCACTAGAATAGTTAATTCGTTTCTAAAGGAGCTTGAAAACTTACTGAAGAAGCCGCCTCAGCCTGTTCTCACGCCTCCGAAGCCTGCTCCAAGAGCACAGCCTGCTAAACCTGCTGCTCCACCACAACCCCCGGCTGTTAAACCACCGCAGTTAGCATCGCAACCACCTCCCGCTACTAGAGAAGTAGTTCCAGACGTATCCAGATTCTTCGATGAAGTAGCAATAGCCATGATGCTATTCAACTCGGAGTTAATTAGTGTCGGCGAGTTAGAGCCTCCGTGGGCTGTGTCAACACTAATGGAGGGGATAAAGGAGAAAGCTGGATCACTCTCCCAGTACAAGCTAGGGTTAGTCACATTGAAGGATGATGGGGTAGACATTGTGGTATTTGTTGATCAACGCGGAGAGCCTCTAGGATTATTCGGGAGAATAGAGAGCTCAGTAATTAGAGGTGCTCAAAGCGATCTTAATCTTCTTGAAAAATACCTCTCTACCAGGAGGATAGCTTACAGAATATGGGGTGTTAGGCAGCTGCCACCCTAACTACAAGGATTGAAGTTAAAAGAGCTGAATATAGTAAAGTATTGGTATCCGGTGCAGTGATTTATGAGTATACTCGGATTCCTGTTTCTAGGTATTCTTCTCTCAAGGCTTACCAGCCACGTGTTAAGAAGTATTGGTGTTAACGAGATTGTAGGGTATCTCGTGGTGGGTGTTCTCCTGGGATTAATTTTTAATGGAAACAACTATATCAATGAGCTTGCACCTCTAATGAGTCTAGCAGCAATATTTGTTGTCTTCTACACTGGGGCAACAAGCAATCCAGGCGATATAGCTGAGAACCTATCTCTCTCGATTATAGCATCACTTACCTCTGTAGCAGCTTCAACTGCAACCATAATGCTAGTTATGCAGTATCTCGGATACCCATTCCACGCAGCGTTTATTGTTGCATTAACGCTCTCAGATACAGCGACTGAGATGGCTTCCATCCTCATCGAAAAGTTCCCTCAAAGGATTAAATCTATTCTAGTAGCAGCAAGCTCTATTGACGATATACTCGTAGTCTTCATGGTTTCAGCATACTACGCTTGGATTCTCGAAGGCAGCTTCTACAATGCTCTTACACCGATCGCAGAGACGTTGACCTCAACGATAATAGTATACATAATGCTCTTCAAGCGTAGTGGTAGCCTTAAGAGGATCTACTCCTATATGTCTAGGGATATATCGTTCTTCATGGATGCAACATTAATCTTTCTCTCCATACTGATCCTACTGGCGGTGGGAAGCGGGGCTAGTACCCTCGTAGCCGCCTACCTAGCTGGGATCCTAGTGTCCGGCGGGCTTCAACTATACGATCCAATGTTAAGGTATAGAACTAGGATAAGCGATTTCGCTGGTATACTAAGCAGTATACTAAATGCTGTCTTCATTCCAGTCTTCATGCTGGGTGTTGGATTATATGCTCGTATCACAACTGTAGATGTAGCACTTCTCATGGCTCTTGTAGCATCTAGCTTCCTCGCTAAAATGATACCCTATACTATACTATTCAAGGTGCAGGGTGAAAGCGTGTCAACAAGCATGCTGGCAGGGGTTGTAATGAGTGCTGGAGGTCTACTTGAACTAACACTGCTACTAGAAGGCTTAAAGCTAGGCTTGATAAGTACAGTAGTATTTAACACTGTAACACTAGCACTACTATTACTAATGGTTGTAACAACTGTGATCTCCTCTATCGCTGCTAGGAGAGAGAATATGAGATTAAAGCTAGCGTTCAGCTAGGCCCGTGCATTCATCCCTTTAACAGGTCATCCCTTCCAAGCCTCATCCTCCGGGCGGCTGGAGGCGCTAGTGGAGCCTGAGAGCAGGCATCTCTATTGAAACATGCTTATAAGCTCATTTAAAACTATTTCACCGATAACCACTGGGTTCTCTACTCTAAGCTTGTAGAGTATTCTAGGGTCGACTTCACCTATAAAGCCTACCCGTCTACCTTTAACTACTATGAGGGAAGTCCTCTCCTCCAGGAATCCTTCCATACTAGTTTTCATGAATGAAGGCTCTAATCCTAGCTCTCTAGAGAGGGCTTTAATTACTGCTAGTCCATCAGTGAGAGTTGCATCTCTGTGAGATATTGCTATGCAGAGTCTTCTCTCTACTCTAGCATTAGTCTCCATGGATTCATCCGGGATCACGACGTCGCCGATTTCAAAAATCATTATCCTTGATCTCCTTCCTGCATTCTCCACTATCGTTTCAAGGATACCTGGCGACAGCCAAGCTCTTAAGACAGCATACTTCTCGGACCTCGGGTTTTCAAGCGTGAAGATGTTGAGTGACCGCTGGCCTAGTAGAGTCCTCTGAGTCTCCATGCTGCTTAGCATGTAGTTTGCTACCTCGCTTAACCCTAAGCCTACTAGGATATCCCTTATTCTCCTAGAGTAGTATTCTAGAGGATGCATTCTCCCTATGCTTACTGAGTGTGGGAGGGAGGCTGCTTCGCCTCCTAGGGTATTATAGCCGATGGAGATAGCTATATCCTCTGCTACGTCCACCCAGCTTCTAACATCTATTCTATATGCTGGAGCCTCGACATCCATGGAGTCTCCTTCTACAGCTTTAATCTTGTAGTAGTGTTGCCCTAGATATCCAGCCACGCTCTCCGGCTCCAGGTTAACGCCTAGGAGTCTTCCGACTTCCTTCACGTTAACTCTAATAGTGTTACCTCTTTCTCTTGGAGCCTTGAGGACTGAGCCGTCGGGATATACGACTTCCACGGATTCTACTATCCCGCTTTTAGATCTCTCGGCGATACTTAGCGACATTATCGTCACTACATCTATAACTAGCTGTGGGTCCACTCCAGTTGAATCTATCAGTATGTTGCGGGTGCTTGATGTAACCTTGTTGAAGTCAGCGTTTAGTATTGGTGCAAGGCTTAGCACTCTATTCTTCGAATCCATGAGAACAGGGTATTTATCCATGGATTCAATAATGTACCCGTAGAGCCTTCCTTTCTCTGTCTACATTAAAACCTCTCTAAGAGTTATCTCGCGGCTTTCATTTAGCGGAATATACCTCACGGCATCTGGATCCACAGCCTTGTAGTATATTGGGGGTTCAATAGCGTCTAAATCGTACACTCCAATACTAGCCTTCCTCCGGTTTCTCCCGTATATTGAGGCTAGCTTCTCCTGCAGCTGCATTATCTGGGTTATAGCCTCGTTATCCAGTTCAACATCCCTGACTACAGCTAGAGCTATGTATGGCCTGCCAGCTATGTGTTCAGCATAGCCTTTAACTCTAGAAGAATCCACGATCCTGTAGTCTTTTCTCGGTAGACCCAGGAAGGGTCTTAGAGCTCTTGCTAGCCCCTCACAGCTGAAGAGGTCGGGGCGGTCGTGGCTAGCCTCGTACTCCAGGATATCGCCGCTGACAGCTTCGATCTCGCATTTAAGTCTCGCTAACCCCTTGTATAGTTCTCTGAGCTCTAGAGGCTTGCCGAGAAGCCTCTCGAGATCCCTTAGGTTAACTCTGATCACCGGCATTGCTCATCACTTCAGTAGTGTATCTCTAACAAGCACCCAGGATTTCTCGAGAAGCTCTTCCTCCTCTCTCTTCCATTTAACAAGGTTTTCAAGCTTGAAGAGCTCTCTGTAGTCTTCAAGACCATTAATGTAGGCTAGAGGAGCGTAGAGTGATAGGTAGGATACAGCCCCCTTGATCTCAGAGAGCCTTCTATACTCGTTGAAGCCTAGGATCTCTCGGAGCCGTCTCGTTGATATTGGAGATTTAAGCTTCTCCATTTCACCTGGCTTGAGTCTTCCACGCTCCTCAAGGATTTTCGAGATACCTTCTAAGCTTGACTCAAATCCAGTCTTAGCAGCTTCCAGCGCGTACCAGGATTTCAAGTAGTCGTCGAAGACCCTGGTGATCCACTCAGCTTTATAGTTATTGTAGAACAGGTATGCAGCTGTAAGAGAAGCTACAGCGGTGTCAGTAATAGAGCGAGGGGAGAGAGTTTCAACTGTATCCATGTCTGTATGATAGTATTTACTCGGCCACTCGTTGAGCATCACGGTATCTATACCCCATGAAAGAAAGACATCGTGGTCGCTTCCAGCAGTGTACGGTGAGAGCGAGTATCTTGCCCCAGGTAGGTTGAATCCACCAAAGGATGAAGCTGTATCGAATACCGCTTTCACAGCGATGTAGGTATAGCGGGTCACCCTGGACTCCATGTAGAGTGGAGTATTAACAATGTTGAGAGTTGAGCCAGTAGCCCACTGTTTAGAGCCAACCATGTCAAGGTTTATCACTCCAAGAGGCGGGTGGCTAAATACTTCATCAAGGTATACTGTACCCGTGTACTCAGGCACCCATGCATAGCATAGTGGAATATCGAGTTTAGCTGTAATAGAGGCTACAGCAGCTACATAGTTAGCAGTACTCCCGCTTGCATTATCATGCGCTCCAGGCTTAGGGTGGCATATATGGCTAACTAGGAGTACCCCAGGCTCACTCCAGTTGTTACACGCTACAAGCGCGTGCATAGGTCTACCCGTATACCTAGACCTAGCCTCCCAGCAGACCTCTACTTTCCTAGATGGATTCTCGAAGAGGTAGGCTAGTACTCTAAGAGCAGTTTTATAGGGTATATTCATTACTACTTTATCCTTAATCTCACTACTATGCAGGAAGAGCCCGGTGTAGGGTACTGCATCAACATAGCGTTTTGGATCGTAGACTAACACTAGTCTAGCATCAGCTTTCATGTAGGCTTCATAAGCCGGCCCTCTCGCTATGACTACATCACCACTACACTTCTCACCGCAGAGAGATAGCTGGCCGCATCCTTCTCCAGAGGGTGAGTGTGCTGCAAGCAGTGTTGGATGGCCTGTGAAACTATACTCCTCAACGATCTCGTTGTTCATTGAGATCTTTAAGTATGCGTCCTCAACATCCCATGAAATCGGTGTATCCATAAATCCCTTCCCGGAGTCGCTTGGAACCTCTACTAGCTTCGTTGAGTAGCCTTCTCTTCCCAGTAGATCCTGGAGGTCTTTTAGAGCGCTCTCTAATCCACTACTACCTTGAATCCTATGGTGCCTGGTAATAGTATTTAATACATCTAGTACAGGGGTTCTCTGAGCCCCTCTTCTAACTTTATCTAGTACTTCTTTAATCAAGCCGGTCAATCCTCATGAAGGCAACGTTTTAATATTAACGGTTACTTTATAGAGATGATCTACCTTAAAACTGTTAGGGGCGTGGAGTAGAATGGTTATAGTTAGTATAACACCTGAGATAGCTCTCGACGACTCTCGTATATATGCTGGGGGTCTAGGAGTCCTGGAAGGTGATAAACTTTACGGAGCAGGCGACATGGGGCTCGACTACACTGCTCTCTCAATATTCTATAGGCACGGCTACGTTTCAGTATCATTTAGAAACTCTCAGCCATCACTAGACCCTGAGGAGCAAAGCGAGGTCTTCTTAGAGAAGCTTTCCCCTGGTAAGGAATTCACGGTGACTCTTAGAGGCGAGGAGATTGTTGTTAGACCATGGTTGTACAGGTATAAGACTGCTAAAGCCGTATTATTTGAGGCTGTGTGTCCCTTATGGGCTAGAAAGCTTAGTGACAGGGTATACTTAGAGGATAGTGAGGAGGAGAAGTTCCTGAAGTACGCTTTCCTGGCGAAGGCCTCAGCCTACTACATTAAGGAGGTAATAGGTTTAAGCAACGTCAGCGTCGTAGACCTTGAGGAATCCTATACAGCACTAGTGTTACTTGCCGTTGATCTAGCTAGCAAAGCCAGGATTATAATTCACACTCCAGGGCCGTGGGGTCACCCCGAGTTCCCAGGGTCATTAATAGCTAGGGAGTTCGGGGTTTTTCTCGGCGATCGCGTTAAGCTCACAGAGTTTGCTCTCTCACGTGTCAAGACAGGTATAGTTGTATCGAAAAAGCAGGTGGATGTTATACCTAGAATATTCCCCTCATATAAGGATAAACTCAGAGGAATAACCAATGGTATACACCTAGCTAGATGGATGCACCCCTATCTCTACGATGCCTGGAGAAAAGGCAAATTCAGCAGGGAGGAGCTGCTAGAAATACTATTGAAGGCTAAAGAAGAGTCTCGAAGGAACCTTATATCACTAGTGAAAAACGCTAAGAGCAATGCAAGCATAGATGACAGAATTATCGTGGTGTGGGCTAGACGCTTATCAAGGTATAAGAGGCCGTACTTTATAGCTAGATTTATTGAGGAGAATCCTGATGTAAACGCTTTCTTCGTGCTAGCAGGTAAACCTCACCCTAGGGATCCCGATGGACTAGAATACTTGAGGAGATTCAAGGAGCTAGATCTCAAGTTGACAAACACCGTTTACCTGCAAGACTATAACATTGAAGTAGCCCGTGTACTCGTCCAAGGCTCAGACCTATGGCTCTTCACACCATTCAGCGGCTGGGAGGCTAGTGGAACAAGCTTCATGAAGGCTCAAGTTAACGGTGTACCAGTACTCTCGAGTAGAGATGGAAGCGTTCTCGAGGTGGTGGAGGATAATGAGACCGGCTGGCTCTTCGGCCAGGATATCAGGGACTTCATAAACATATATACTGATCCAAGAGCTAGAGAGATAGATGAGAAAGAATACAGTGAATTCAAGAGTAAGCTCTTACAGATCATCGACTTGTACCAGAGCGATCCAGAAAAATACCTTGAGGTAGCGTTAAAGGCTTGGATGAAAACACCTGGAAAGGTTAGCATAGAAAAAACTCTGAAAGAATACTATTTCAAGACTCCTACCTGATCACGAAGACTGAGACTGGTGAGTTAACTACTAGGGAGAGAGCAGTACTCCCCACTGGTATATCAGTGGTAAGGCTTAAACCACGGGCTCCCAGCACGATAGCATCGTATCCTCCCTCTATAATCTCCCTGAGGATAGCTGAGGAGCAGCTATCACTTAAAGGATCATACTCTATAGTCTTGTATTCTACGCTCAAGCTCTCTCTACGGATTCTCTGCTTCACTCGCTCATAGGGGTCGCTGCGGGCTTTACCCTTAGGTTTAGCGTGGACTATAATTACTCTTGAACCATAATGCCTAGCTAGATCTAGCGCGAAGTCGAGGGCTTTAAGACTGTTCTCACTGCCATCTACAGGTACTAGTATCCTCCTATAGTAGAAGCTTATCTGGTAAGATGGAGCCTCACTCACAGTCTTAGACACCATGTAACCCTTTCCTAGAAGACCTTAATGAATCTTTCAGGCCTCCTACTCCTAGTATTCTATCTACTTTCTCAATCACCTTGAATGGATCGCTCTCTAAGCCTAGTATAGCATACGCTGCATCCATGTTCTCGGGTATGACTATGGCCTCCTGGTGTACTGCCTGGAAGAGCTGGATTCTCGAGTCCTCAACTCTAAGAGTATCAGTGAATATAATATTCTCGTATACATCGTACCTTGGCCTACCGTAATCCCTAGCTAGCTCTACTATCTTGCTTGTAGAGTCTAATCCTGTTCCATGAGATTCTACTGTAAGCATCCTCTTAACTTCTTCAAGCTCTTCTAGTACACTCTCGCGTTTCACAGGGGTAGCTAGCTCTACTTCAAGGAAATGCATGTGCATGAGTGTTGTGGGAGCTGCAACAGCTGCTGTAGTAATGTTAAGCCATGGTGCTACACTGAGTACATCTCTTGCATGATGGCTGGGTATACCAGGAGGGTCGAGTACTATGGAGTTGACGGGCCCCCTTCTATCCTCATGGGGGTCTGCTGCTCTTCTAATAATTAAGGCTAGAGCCCTCTTAACACTGAAAGTCTTGTTGAGTGTGCAGAGAAGTCTTAGTAAGCCTGTTGTATTGCAGCTGACAACCCTTACGTACCTCTTACCTGCTATCTTATCGTAGTTGCAGAAGGTGTTATAGCTGGCATCAGCAATCTCCGGGCTCTCACCCCCCTGGAAGATACTAGGTTTTCCCAGGGACTCGTATATCTTCTTGTTTAAGGCTCCAGTACCGCTTGGTGATGCATCGTATATTAACTCGGCTTCCTCGAAGAGATAGTCTACGTATCCTTCAGGCTCTACTCCTATTTTTCGGAAGTCCATGACTCTATCTCTTGGAACATAGATTGGTATGTTTCTCTGCGATGCAATAATTGCTGAGTAGTCGGCTCTATACTTGGCTACACCCACAAGCTTGAAGTCACTGTTGCGTAGTACTGCATCAGTAATTCTCTTCCCGATAGTTCCGTAGCCGTTGACCGCCAGCTTAACTGTCAAGCCTACCATCCTAGGAACATTCTTGCTGAGAGCTCTAACGCCTTGAAGGCTGGGAGTTCTTCACCCGAGAGGAATAGGAGTAGTGCGTTCCCCCCTGTTGACACGTGTATTCTACTAGAAGTCTTTGATTCATCGATCATGGAGGTTAAATGCCCACCTGCTATTAGCGTGAACGCCTTCGAGCTGTAGACTGCATCAAGGATTCTAGCTGTTCCCTCCTTGAATCTTACATCCTCTATTACGCCGGCTGGCCCCCGCATTACTATTAAGCCAGCGTCTCTTATGAGATCGCTGTAGACTCCAATGGTGTGCTCGCCTACATCCTTCACGATACCTTTTAACTCACCTATATAAGTGTTTCTCACCTCGCCATTAACCTCGACTTTCAAGTCTATAGGGGTCTCTATTGGTGCTCCACGCATGAGTATATATCTAGCTCTTGATACCAGTGGGAGAAGCCCTTTCTCCTCGAGTACTTTAACGTTCTCGGCGCCGAGCTTCAGTCCTTTAGCCACCAGGAATAACTGTGCGAGGAGGCCTGTTGTAAGTATCCTATCTGCCAGCTTATTCCTCATGAGGTTCTCGATGACTCTTAGAAGCTCCACTACTTTCGAGCCACCTAGAATGTAGATTCTAGGTGACTCACCAGATTCTACAACTCTCTTAATAGCTTCTACCTCTTTCTCGAATAGTGGGCCCATGCATCCAGGTATAAGTAGCGGTATACCTACAATGCTAGGCTGGCTTCTATGAGCTGTCGCGAAGGCATCATTCACGTATACATCGAACACTGATGCAATCCTTCTAGCCATAATAGTTAACGCCTGCTTCTCAGGAGGCGCCTCCGGGATCTCCTCTGCTAGAAGCCTTAGATTATCAAGCATTAAAACCTCCCCTTGCTCTAGCCTCTTAATCTCTTCAATAGCCTTCGGCCCAATGACATCTGGTACATAGCGGACGTTAACACCCGTGTACTTTGAGAGTAGCTCAGCATGCTTCTCCATCGTAGTGAAGCTACTCTCACCTGGCCTCCCTTGATGGGATGCAACAACAAGCGCCGGCTTGTACTCTTCTAGCAGCTTCCTAATAAATATCGAGTGAACTTTAATCCGTCTATCATCGAGTATCTCGCCGGTATCAGGGTTGACTGGGACGTTAACATCTATACGCATGAATACTCTTATACCATTGATATCTACATCTCTAACTGTAGGCAGCCGAGGGATAGATAGTTTCATTCTAACACCATAAATTAGAACTCTTCCTGGAGTTAATAACCTCAATGGAAAGTTTTATTTAAATATTTCAAGAGAATACATTGATAGCCTTCCGTGGTGGATTTAATAAAACATTATAATATATGCTAATAGTATTTTTTACAATACCCTATTAAACTAGCAGGCGACCGGGGTTAAGCTACCAATGAATAGCTTTAACTAAGTTAGAAGGAGTATTTAGAGAAGCTTGATTTTGCTTGTAGTGTAAAAATATGTTAACTAGAGTTGGATAGAGTTAACACGCGAGAACTCTAACTGCACAGTGGGTACTCGTCGGGTACTTTAGCTCTGAAGTATCTTCCTGTCTCCGGGTCCTGGAATAGGCCTACTTTAACGCCTTTTCTACCTCTTGGATTCAGCTGCCATACTTTTACTGGTATAAGCTCTAGCTCTCTACCACTAGGAGTTCTAGTCTTCACTTTATCTGTACAGGGCATTCTCTACCACCATTGAAGGCTTATCGCTTAAACTGGTTTATAACTTTTTCTTAAGTGTATTAACGATTACATGGATAATGGTACAAAGCTATATTCCCATGGAACTCTGTTTAAGTGCTCAGATACCCCGGGTCTGCTAAGGGCATGACTCTCATCATCGCTTCCTATGTTTCCACAATGTTAGAGGAGAGTGATTTATATTGCTTCTCGAAGAACTGCTAGATGGCGCCGTACTTCTCCTGCCACTCCTTGTATGCTTCAAGCCATGATGGATCAATACTCGGGTTTCTCCTGCTTATGACTTTAATGAAGTCCTCGGTTGTCAGGGGCCTCGTGGATTTCACGTCGTCTGTCTTGGTGACTCCCTTCTCGTTTAACTCTTCGGCAATATTGCTTTGAACCTCCTTGACTATGCTTGCTATGTCAGCTGGACTATAGTTTTCCGTGAGCTCGGCTAGCCTGTCATAGTCTACTTGGTCCACTGAGTAAGTATCCTTAAGCTTGCTAATATAGTGCATGAAGAGGTGCTTCCTAATCTCTTTATCTGGTGGAGGAACGTATATTCTCTTCTCGAATCTTCTTATGAAGCCTATATCAAGAGTCCACGGCTTGTTCGTGGCTCCAATGACGAATAACGGTAGCCTCCTGTACTCCTTGCCTTTCAAGCCATCCATTTCAATCAGGAACTGATTTCTCATTCTCTTCTCGCCGCCTACCTCATTGCTGAGTGGTTGTAGCAGGCTGTCTACTTCATCAATGAATATTATCACGGGCTTTCCTTGGGAGGCGTATTCTCTAGCCTTATCGAAGATCTTCTTAACGTTCTTCTCGCTGTCGCCGAGCCACTTGCTCATGATGGTTGCAGGGCTCACGTTTATTAAGATAGCGTTGATCTCGTTGGCTAAAGCTATTACAAGCTCTGTCTTACCGCATCCAGGCGGCCCGAATAATAGTATTCCCTGAGCCCAGCCAAGTGGGTAGAGGTGAGGGGTTTTAACAGGGTATATAACTGAGCGTTTAAGAGCCTGCTTAACCTCCTCTAAGTCTACTAGATCCTTGAATGTATTCTTGTTAGCTCTTTTCTCAGGCTCTAATACCTCTATAGCATCATCGCTACTATCACTTTGAGGGCCTCCCACCTTAATTTGGTTGGAGAGGCGTTTCTCCAGCGTGTTTATTCGATCCTTGTACTTCTGCACTAGATCCCTGTAGGTTTCAGCTAGAGGTGAGTCAGGATACAGCTTCAAGTACTTTGAGAGTAAGTCTACTGCTATCCTGTAGTATTTAACAGCATTCTCGTAGTCGCCGGCTTTATCAGCTGCTACAGCTTTATGAGCGTACTCAATGCCTTTATCCACTAGATACTGCATGCTCACCACGAGGCCCCTCCACTCAGATTGTCTTCAAGCTAGAAGCGCTTGAGTTTAACTAACCCCTTCTCCTCCAGCCTTCTTAGAGCCTCGTAGACTCTATCCCTTGGAACCCTGTACTTAGCTGTAAAGTACTGGATGTCAAGGATCCCCGCCTTCTCTCTTAACTCGGCGAGAATCCACTGTTCTACAACATGCACTGGTACTTCAATACGGCTAGCTGTACCGGAGTCTTCGGCGTGCTTTAACCCGGCTTCAACGCTAACTGTACTCTGAGACTTATTTTCAAGTCTACCTGACTCTACAGGTGGTAGTGGTATTTTCTCAGGAGTCTTACTACCTACCTCCTCTACAATACTGCTTGATACTCGCTGAGGAACCTGCTCTCCTCTCACCATGTACTTGCTGAGTACAGCCTGCGGTAGCGTGGAGCTATCGGTTGCCAGCTGTATGCTTCCAACCTTCTGCTCGATCATCCTCATCAAGCTGAGTAGCTGCGGGTTTATCTTCTCTACATCCGGCTCAATCCTCTTCAATTCGTCAAGTACCTCTGGGAGAACCTTCATGGGCTCCTGAACCTGGGTTATAGTTTCAAGTCTGAGTCTAACCCTCATGAGATCATAGTATACTTTCGTGAAGAGATTTAAGTACCCCGCTATATTCTTATTCTCCTCGTCTATAATCTCCTGTAGAGCTTTATCCTGACCCCCAGTAACCCTCATCTTCCTCTTATGCTCTTCAAGCGTGAACTCCAAGCCTTTCTTCGAGGACTCAATACTCCTAATCATCCTGTCAAGTAGGACTATAGATTCCTCAATACTCTTCACAAAGGGATCCTTAGGCTTAAACACCCCTAGCAGCCTACCGAAGAAGCCTCCTCTGTAGCTACTAATTGATGCAGACATCTAACCTAAACCCCCTGTTATTCCGCCATCACATCGCCCATAAAACCCTTTTTAAACAACAGGTATGGTAATACGCTACGCCAAACAGCTAGCTAAAATAACCCTTAGTAGAATAATGAGACAACCGGGGCCCGTAGCCCAGCCAGGACAAGGCGCCGGCCTCCGGAGCCGGAGAACCCGGGTTCAAATCCCGGCGGGCCCGTTCCCGCAGGATCCAGGATTTAACAAAGTATTATCTTCTCGGGCGGTGATATAACGTAGGTTCATTAAAAGAGAATCCGACTTCGCGGATTTCAGGGAGTGTTAGAAACCTTGAGTCAAGCTCAACGAGTGGAAAGTTGCCTGGTGAACTGGTGTCTTGAGGGTAGTTAAGCTACGTGTTAATCTATACTGAAGTATATGCATTTGTCTTCAAGTACCTCTTTTATTCTTTTATCAGTTGTTAATACTATTCCGTTAATCTTTTTTGCTAAGGCTATGAGGAATGCGTCAGCTAACGATATCTTTCTCCCATACATTATTTTATACTTAGCAGCTTGTCTAGTGAGTTCTCCTTGCACTGGAACCAGTTTTATTCTAGAATTCCTTATCGATATATACCTAATATCTGCGACTTCTACTCCAAGGATCTCCCCTGTCTTATAGTAGAATTCTGCTAGGTTAACTTCACATATATAGCCTTCATCGATACCTCTGAGAACTCTATCCATGTAATTCTTAACTCGTTCATCTCCCGCAAAGTATAATGCAAGCACGCCGGCATCAATAACATATCTACTCATTCTCTATCTCCCGTAATCTCTCCTCACTTACTTCAAGTGCAACTCTCTTCATGGCTTCTCCATCAACACCAAAGAGTTCTTCCATGGGTTTTACAGGTATGATCTTGATTTCACCATCCTCTACTCTCACGGCAACTCTATCCTTGATACCGAAGGCCCTGCGTACCTCGACGGGTATTACAATCTGCCCTTTCCTACTAACACGTACAATGTATTCCTTACTTTCAATCAATTTTCCCACCCTAATATTATTGGTAAAACATATCATTTATTAAGTTTACTCTAATCCTAGCATTATAGTGCCCGAGGAGTCTGCGTGGTTGAGAACCTACTATGCACTATTATTCTTCGTGACCTGGTTCCTCGTGCTTGCTTCTCTAAGCCTGGTAGTTCTTAGGAGAGAGGGACTCGCCTTCCTTTATGGCTGTATGTGAAAATAAAAGGTTATTCTACGGGGGTTATAGCGGGACTAGATTTTCTCTTAGAATAGGCTTTAAGTCTATTAAGTGCTCTAGTTCTTCTGGTATTGCTTTCTGAGTTGCTATCTCCCTGAATACGAGTGCGCTTGGCCTGAGGTACCGTTTCTTGGTCTCATAGTCAACTTTAACCAGCCCGAACCTCATTCTGAAGCCTTCAGCCCACTCGTAGTTGTCGACTAGCGACCAGTGGAGGTATCCTCTAACATCAACACCTGCCTTGATTGCATCGTGCACGGCTTTAAGATGGCTTACAAGATAGTAGGGTCTATACCTATCAGCTTCATCAGCTATCCCATTCTCTGTCACTATAATGGGGAGCTTGTATCTCCCACCGAGTTCTCTGAGAAGTTTCTCCAAGCCCTCCGGGTAGATCTCCCATCCGAAGTCGCTGCAAGGCCTCCCTGACTTCGCGTAGCCTTTTCTAACCCCTGCAAACCCGTATCCGGGTACAGGTGTGACCTGCCCGCCTACTTTATCGAAAGCTATTCTTGAATAGTAGTTTACTCCAAGCCAGTCGAGCCTCCCCTTCAGCTCTCTCCGCCCTTCACCCACAATCTTTGACTCACCGAAGTATATAGAGTCAACGAAGCCGTAGCTGCCTTCTCTTATCCTCCTAACATCCTCCTCAATACCCTCGCTTAGAGGGTCAAGCCAAGCGTAAGCGTAGATTACTCCCACAGGCTTCTTCGAGTGCTCTCTTATAGCATCGTATGCTCTAGCGTGAGCGTATATAATGTTGAGTCTAGCCTTCTCCATAGCTTCAAGGCTTAAGTAGCCGGGTGGAAAGCCTGATTTAGGCCGGCTATAGCCCTGCTCGTAGACGACGTTCGGCTCGTTCATAGTGCTCCACATATCCACGTAGTCGTCTAGATGGTAGGCTATGAAAGCCGCGAACTTCGCGAACTCAACTATACTCCTATCATCAAGCCACCCGCTTGGAGCTCTATCGGGTCCAAGCTTGCGTACTTTTATAGGGTCGTGTAGCCATAAAGGTAGAGGCCAGTGGTAGAGGTTTAATATGAAAGTCTTCCCCCGGCTCCTCCAATCCGAGTAGATCTCCTTGTAGTGCTTGAGGGCCTCCATATCCGCCTTCTTCTCGAGCTCCTCTAACGCGCTCTCAGGGATATCAATAGAAATTATTCTGCCTTCTTCATCTCTATCAACAGTCACTTTTACATCGAATGTCGGCTCCGGGAAGATGCGAGCCCACTCTATCCCGCCTCTCATAGCATTCATGCCGAGCTTCTCCGCTATATCGTGATCCTTCGAGTATAAATGCCAGTAGGCAGGCCCGTTCTCCGGTAGATCCCCGCTTACAATCCCAGCTGCTATATTCTCCTTATCGTGCACCCAGACCCACCAGTCACTGCCTGGTACCTCGCTACCCTTCAAGCCCATCTCGAACTGGAAGCCTGCCCAGGAGTAGCCTAGCATGAAGTTCTTAGGGAATTCATACAACTAGATTACACCTCTATAAATTCTCCTGATCTATTAAGCGCTTCTAATTAAAAAGCTTTCATAATGAAGAAAGCTTTATGAAGCCTTAAGGAGATGCTCGAGGGTAAGTTAATGGCCTACACTTCTCACTAATGAATGGTGAAGAGTTCTCGAGCTTATATAACAAGGAATACATTGATAGTGAAAACCTGCAGGAAGTAATCGATAACCAGGGAGATGCGTTTAAAGCCTAGGTGTTTAACGCTAGAGCATTGGTAGTCTCATAATGGGACGCGGCTTCGTAGCGCTTAGAGTGAAGATAGCTGCTGGTTAGGGGCCTATGACTCCCGGGATTCTCGGGTGTGGTGTAGCGTAGGCTACGTGCTGTAATCCCTGAATGAATTTAACTAGTCTCTCCAAGCCTAGCCCCCACCCGCACGACGGCTGAATGCCGCCTGCTTCAGCTAGATCAAGGAACCACTTGTACTTCTCGAGGGGTTCACCATGGCGTTTTATTTTTTCAACTAGCTTCTCATACCTGTACTCTCTGCATCCTCCATCGAGGATCTCGCCTGACCGCCCAGGCATGATCAAGTTGTAGTCTACATTATATCCTGGTTTCCCTGGATCCTCCACGTAGTAGAATCCTCTACTGCTGGCTGGGAATCCATGCACCCATACTGGTGTGCCGTAGATTTCACCGAGTAGTGCTTCAGCATTAAAGCTTAGCTCTCTACCGTGCTCGACTCTACACCCCTTTCTCTCCAGGAGTTCTACTGCTGAATCATAGTCTACTCTCGGGTAGGGGGGTTTCGGTACAGCCTTCTCGAGGAAGCTTGCCTGCTTAGGGGTGAGTAGCTCGTAGTAGTCGTCGAGAATGTGTTTTACTATCTTATAGACTACCTCCTCAGCTAGCTTCATCATTTCACTAGCTGTTGAGAGCGAGGCTTCAACATCTAGCTGAGTGAACTCAACGAGGTGTCTACCTGTACCCGCGTTCTCAGGAGGCTCGATCCTCAGGTTTCTGGCCACATAGTATATTTTGCCGAGGAGCGAAGAATACAGCTGCTTATACATGATCACGCTGCTTTGAATCTCGTAGACGCCTCCATAGAGGGGGAGAGTAGCCTTTATAGCACCCCGCAAGCCTGGATCGCTAGCATACCCTATAATAGGAGCTGGGAGCTCCGTGAACCCCTGCTTATCCAGCAGGCTCCTAGATGACTTCAAGACAACCGAGTAGGTTTTTACTGCACGCAGAATATCCGGGTGTCTAGCGTATACATGGTATTTTCTAGTATATTCGACTGGATCCTCAGGTATCCTGTCAACGCAGAGTACCTCGGGTTTTAAAGGCTTGTGTAGAATACTATAGTCGTCTACAGTAAGCTCCTCCCCGTTTACTACTCCAGTTATCTCCACGAGTGTCTCGCAGGGTAGTGAGAGGATCTCGAGGGCTTTACCTCCCGCCAGCTTTACTATCCTCTCGCCTGTGGGATCCCTCAGAAGGATTCTCGAGGAGCCTAATGGTTTAATCCTAGCCCTTATAGTTATCTTCTCGCCTACTAGGAGGCTGGATACAGGTATAGGGGTTCCAGGCTTACGTGTTAAATAACATCCCTCATCCACCAATCCACCTATACCTGTAGAGTGCAGCTTATAAACTCTTCTACATACACGTATTAACCCTCTATACTTGTCTAGGCGGCGTGTAGGATTTAACCACTTGATCCCCGATTAAAGCGTACACCTCGATATGGCTTCTCAGAGGAGTCGACTTTATCTTAGGCACAAGTATCTCATCCACCTGGAATATACCGGCTCTCTCAGTCATGTAGACGTTTATCCTTACGTCTACTTCGCTTGATGGGAGTATTTCAACAGACTTAATGCTGAGAGCTGAGATACTGTGAATAGATACACCGCCAAGCTTGTAGGGGACTCTTGCCCTCCCCTCAGCCATGTCAACGCCGTCTCCTACTTTAACGCTTCCAGCCTCGTAGGTTAAACACTCTACGTCATAGCTTGTACAGTATATCGCATGCATTATCTCCTGTCTAAGCTTAACTCTAGTCACCGGGTCCTCGATGATCTTCCCGAGGACTCTATCCACTATAGGCATGGAGATCAAGGCTCCAACTCTCTCATGCATATCCCTGTGGACGCTGTTCCCTACATCGTGGAGTAGCGCGCCGATCAATGGTACAAGCCACGTGTATTTCACATCACTTACTACTCCATCCTTGATTAGAGATGGCTGGATACCCTTTGAGAGTAGAAGCTGGTATATGTAGAGGGCTGCTCCAGCAGCTATATGAGCGTGCACCGGGCCGTGATCATTGTACTTTAAGCGGTTTACGGCCATAACATTAGCCATGCTCCATAAGGCTTGAACCTCAGGGTCGTTAACTAGCATTAAATAGGCTTTCCGGGCTAGCGGCTCCCCTGAGAGCATTGATTCGAGAAGCTTGGGTGTAACTGCTACCATAGCTTAAGCCTCCTAAAGTGTTTTAAAGCATGCTTAAACCATGTTATTACCTTAGCTGATGAAGATGTAGAGTATTTAAGGGTTACCTGGTAGAGCCCCTCGAATACAGCTATCAGCTAGAGTAGCCTTGTTGAAGGGCTACATACATCCACGGGTTTAAATATCTTTGACGTAGGATAAACGATGGTGGTGTACTGATGCCGCGGGTAGCTTTAAAGCTCGCTAAACCAGGCCTCTTTAAGGGGGTTAGATTACGCTTCTATCCCTTGAATAGTTTCGAGAACCCTCCGAGAAGCCTTGATGGCATGGCTCCTTCAGCTGAAGTTGTTGCAGCTAGCGTAGACTACAAGTGGCTTGAGAAGCCGCCTGTGAAGAATAGTAGAGGGTTTCATAGCCGAGTATAAAGGTTTCATTAAAATCGATGAGCCAGGGGAGTACGTTTTCTACGCTACTGCTTTCGACGGTGTTCTACTCGAGTTAGATGACAGTATAGTAATTGATTCATGGATGGATCAGCCACTGAGGCTCCATGAGAGCAGGAGGATTACGCTGGGGAGAGGCTACAGGAGGATTAGAATACTACACTATAGGAGATCCATGCCTGGTGAGCTTGTACTTAAATGGGTGAAACCCAGCTCGATCCTAGAGGTTATCCCCAGCGATAGATTCTACTTTTCACTAGGCGACCACTTCTTTATAACAGGGCTGCCCGACGGTTATACCGTGAAAATAATACCTCTCAGAGAGAACATGCCTGAGAAGAAGTGCGTGTCAGCTATGAACATCTGTGTTGTAAACGCCCCCTGGCGTGAGCAGCCCTTGGAAGCCTATGTAAGCATTTACAGTGAGGCTGGCAGGGTGTTTGCTAGATTCTCCGAGCCATTCACGTTCTTCGGCGGCGATGAATACACTCTTCAAGTAATATAATCTACCAGGCTCTCACAGGCCTCTAGGGTACACGTAGAGAAGAATTATTAGCCTGAATACACTGGTAACATTAATCGCCCCGCCTCCCTCACACCTCTCTGAGACCCCATAGAGGGGTGTGAAGATGATGGAGGACGGTCGGGCGGGGTACACTACGGAGGCTTAAAGTGGAATGGTAGAGTTTAAAGGGAGTGTTCTCAGAGTATTCGACCCATGGCGCTCACCCCTGTGCACATGCCCCTTCAAGTACTCTCTTCACCCTTACACCGGGTGCAGCCACTTCTGCCTGTACTGTTATGCAGCCTCGTATATTGGGAGGAAGCCGAGCACCCCTAAAAAAGAGTTCATTGAGAGGCTTAGAAGAGACTTAAAGCGTGTTAAACCTGGTAGTATCATTGAGATGAGTACTAGTAGCGACCCCTATCCCCCCATCGAGGCATCGTTAATGCTTACCCGTAGGACTGTGGAGCTTCTCGGGGAACATGGTTCTAGAATACTAGTCACCACTAAATCCAACCTGGTTGTAAGAGACGCCGACCTGCTGGCTGAATACCCTTCTTCAGTCATGATTACAATTACAACTCTAGACGAGGATCTAGCAAGGCTTATAGAGCCTGGTGCACCACCCCCTAGCGTTAGGCTTGAAGCCGTTAGAATACTCATGGAGAAAGGGGTGCCGGTGGGTGTTAGAGTAGACCCTGTGATACCCTACGTGAATAGCGATCCAGAGGAGCTGCGTAGACTTGTAAAAACGGTTAGAGATGCCGGGGCATTACAGGTGACTACATCGAGCTTCAAGGCTAGATGGGATAGTCTAAGCAGGCTTACAAGCGCCCTGCCAGAGGATACAGCCTTAAAGCTGAGGAGGCTCTACACTGAGAGAGGAGAGCGCATTCATGGATACATGTATCTCCCCGAGGAGTTGAGGAGAACCCTTCTAGAACCTGTTATAAGCGAGGCTATTAGAAGCGGGCTCTACATAGCTACATGCAGAGAGGGAATCGGTATTCTAAAAGCACCATCATGTGATGGATCAGGTCTCATCATGTTCCACCCTGCAGTACAGCATCATTATAAGTAGTTGAGACTATAGGGTTGCATGGTGTGGGATTAAATGGAGTTAAATGAACCAGTGAAGCTTAACGAGTATACTGGAAAGTGCCCTGTATGCGGAGGAGAGATGATCTACTCGGAGTACATCTACAGGATACCATTCTACGAAACAATATTGATAACAGTGGGAGAATGCAGGTCCTGCGGATACAAGTACAGGGATGTCGGGTTAGTCGAGCAGAAGGAGCCGAGGAGAATAGTGTACAGGGTTGAGAAGCCGGGCGATGAACGGGCTCTCGTAATTAGAGCTGCTGGAAGCCGCCTCGTGATACCTGAACTAGATCTCTCAATAGAACCCGGCCCGCTCTCACAGGGGTTCATCTCAACCGTGGAAGGCATTATAATGGACTTCATGGAGAAAATTAGATTCCTCTGCGAGAGCGAGGAGCGTGGAGAGGAATGCAAGAGAATTCTAGATGAGCTGGCTAAAGCTAAGGATGGAATGATAAGCTATACAGTGATAATTGAGGACTGGAGAGGTTTAAGCAATATAGTAAGCGAGAAAACAGTATATGAGAAGCTAGAGGACACTTCTAGAAGTCTATAGTGAAACGGCCGTTCTCGTATACTAGCTCTCCATCCACGTATACTCTAGCATTCCTCATATCCTTAATCATATCCCAGTGTATCGCTGAAACATTCCTCCCCCCGGTTTCAGGGTATGCTGACCCTAATGCTAAGTGTATTGTTCCCCCTATCTTCTCATCGAATAGTATCTCCTTAGTGAACCTTGAGATATTGTAGTTTAACCCGAATGCTATCTCACCAATCCTTCTAGCACCTTCATCAGTCTCCAGCATCTTCTTCAAGAACTCTCCTCCTCTTCTAGCACTGGCTTCAACGACCTCGCCTTTCCTGAATACTAGTCTAACTCCTTCTACCTCTACTCCACGCCATATAGCCGGGTAGTCGAATTCAATGTATCCTTCAGCGGAGTCCTCTATGGGGGCTGTAAACACCTCGCCGCCAGGCATGTTGTAGTGACCGTCATCACCGACCCATATCCTGCCGTCGACGCGGAGGTATAAGTCTACGCCTGGACCAGTATACTTGATCTCCCGGGCTTTCCCAAGGAACTCTGCTATCCTCCTCATTTTCTCCCCTATTCTAACCCATTCTGAAACAGGGTCCTGCGTGTCAGCGAATGTTGCATGGTAAACGAAGTCCTCGTACTCACTGATACTCATCCCGGCTTCCTGTGCGAGAGCTCTCGTGGGGAATGGAGCTACAACCCATTTAAGCTCGCCTCTAGCACTTCTCTCCAAGAATATCTTGTTTAAGCCTCTCCTAGCTTGACTCCGCAGCTTAAGCTTCTCTGGGTCTATGCTTACAAGAGGCTTGGTGTGGGATGGTGCTAGAATGCTTATCTGAGCGTTTACCCTGGATACTAGTTCTTCTTCAAGCACGCTTACATGGGATAGAATATCGCTTGATGCATGCTTGTAGAATACCTCTGTAATGGATTCATCGCTTATATTTATGAAGACAGGGTATGCTCCAGCCTCCACAGTATACTTGACTATTTCTCTCACTAGAGGGATTGACTCAACAGTAGCATTAATAACGACCTCCTCCCCTTTCTTCAAGTGAACACAGTAGTCTACTATGAGGCGTGCTAGATTAGAGACCCTTGGATCAGCCATGAGCCCACCGCTGCTACCTAATGAGCCGCCTAGTTAAAATACATCAAGGTATTATGGGGAAGGCTTCCACTTAAGCTGGAATCTCGGGAAGGTATTTACTTTCATAGTGGTTAACTATAATAACTGGTGTTAGAGGTGAACCCGCATCCCGAGAGTTATTCAAGGGCGCTTGCTCTCTCCATGATACTTGAGGCTTCGGCATGGCCTAAACCCGGGAACGTCCACAGGTTTAGAGACAACCCTGATCTAAGATACGAGTACTTCCTAGCTACCGGCATTGTAGCGTACAGATACTTTAGAAGAGGAATTCTAAGAGGCTTGAAGGGGTGGCGTAGTGTAGTCTTCGGCGACTTAGTATACAGGCTGGTATCTGATGTAATGGAGAGCATACCTTCATCTAACACATGCCTTGGCTCCAGCATGCTTCTAATACCTTTAAGCATTGGTGTCGGTAGATGTATCTCCAGCGGTAAGGAGGATGTCTCCTGCTTCACCAGAGAGGCTCTGGAGGCCGTTAAGGCTACAAGCGTAGGGGATTCAGTATACTACTATAAGGCTGTTCGAAAGGCTGCACCCAGCTACCTTAAGCCTACAGATGATACAGGCAGCTACGTTAACGTATGGGACCCTGAGTACGCGAGGAAGCTTCAAGCGAGAGGAGATAGGCTTATAGATGTATTAGAGTACAGCTCGAGAATCGATGTAGTTGCCAAGGAGCTAGTTGAAGGATATAAGAGAAGCCTTAAAGCCAGCGAGTTCCTCCGCTCACGCTTCAACTCCCATGGAGACTGGAATAGAGCTGTTGTTGAAACATACCTTCATCTTCTCTCCGAGAACACCGATACAGTCGTGCTTTTAAAGCATGGGGTTGAAGTAGCCGGCTTCGTGAAGAATACTGCTAGAATAATCATGGGAGGAGTATTGAGGAGCTGGGGAGAGGACTGGGTAACCCCTGTAGCAGAGTTTGATGAAAAACTACACGAGCGTGGAGTAAACCCTGGCTCAATAGCTGATTTAACAGCTACAGCAATAGCTTTATTCATGCTGGAGAATACTGCTAAAGGAAAGCCTTTCCTGAAAGCTTAACCTAGCCTTCATCCCGCATGCTTGCCGAGTGGCTGCCAAGCCTAGCTGCATGAACCCTACTGCAGTGAACAGTCACCTAAGCCCTAGGGTATCTGTGAGTGATTAGATTATTAAGATGCATTATAGCTGTAGTAATTCTACATGGTGGTCTCTTTGAGCGATGAAATACCTGAGTCACTGAAGCTTAAGCTCTACAAGAAGTATCTTGAATCAGTAGGCAAGAAGAAGGATGACTCTAGAAGCGAGAGTCCAGAGGAGACAGTACTAAGAAGCCTTGCTGATGACAGAGCGAGAGAGCTCATGGAGAAGCTGAAGGCCTTCTACCCGAGCGTATACCAGGCTCTCATCGGAGAGTTCTATAGGATGCTGAAGGAGGGGGTTTTAAGAGAGATTGACGGGTTAACAGTCTACAGTATCATCAAGACCCTGGGCCTCGACATTAAACCTGACCTTAAGATAAAATTTGTGAAGCATGGTAAGGAAGTAGACTTTGATGAATATGTGAAGTAAATCCAGCGTCTAGTACTCTAGTATCCCTTAATTCTGAAATACGTGGATTATTCAAGCTGGGCTGCAGCTTCAGTTAGCTTAAAGCATTTTAAGCGTTAGTGTAGTCGTTGGAAGACCGCGGGGATTCTATTTAAAAACACCTGGGTCTATCTACTTGTGGTTGAGGGTTTAGAAGTGGAGAAGAGGCTCTTAACTCTCTTAATTGTTGCAGTGGTCATCTTAGGATTAATCTTATATAGCTTCGTGATCCCTCGTCAGCCAGCCCAGTCCAGTAAGATAGTTGTCTACGCGTACAACGATAGAATCACCGGTGTGGATCCAAGCATCGAGGATGATACAGGTTTAGTAATCCTGGGAATAGTCTATGAGCCTCTAGTATACTACGATCCATTGAGAGAAGAGTTCGTTCCAGCACTAGCAGTCAACTGGACTGAAAGCAGTGATGGTACAGAGTGGGTCTTCTATTTAAGACAGGGAGTAAAGTTCCACGATGGAACGCCCTTTAACGCCACGGCAGTAAAGATCAGTATAGAGAGAGCTAGGGATATATACAATGAAATCGGTCGTGGCGCAGGCTATATATGGGATGCCCTAGAAAGCATTGAAGTCATAGATGAATACACAGTAAAGTTTAAGCTGAAATACCCGCAGAGGCTGGATATGATTGCTGCTGCAAGCTACGCAGCATACATATTCTCGCCTAGCGCTATCGAGAAGAGTGGTGCTACCTCATACATGGATGAGAAGCTTGAAACCTGGTTCAATAGCGGTAATGACGCTGGCTCAGGACCCTACATGATCGTCAGCTATAACCCTGATAGAGAGGTAAGGCTGAAAAAATTCAAGGAGTGGTGGGGCTGGAGCCTCATTAATAATCCTAATGCACCAGACGAAGTAGTTGTAAAAATAGTGACAGATCCAGGCTCACAGTACAATGGTCTCATAGCCGGTGAGATCGATATAGCGTCAAGTGTACCCAGAGACACTATAGGCGAGCTCTTAAAGAAAGGCTTTAAAGCCTTCAATCTAACAACATACCACAACTATGTAATGTTCTTTAACGTGAAGAGATACCCGACGAATATCACGGAGTTCAGGAAGGCTATTCTCCACGCATTCAACTTGACGGAGGCAGTAGAGCTAGCTATGAGAGGCTACGGTATCGTGGGAAGCGGGATAATACCACACGGGTTCCCCGGGCATGTTGAGGGATTAGTATATGATTACAATCTAAGTAAAGCACGCATGTACCTTGAGAAGTCCGGTGTTTCAACACCTGTAACCATTGAGATACTCTACCAAGTTGACTACGAGGAGCTGAAGATCTTCGCAGAGTACTTGCAGTCCAGGTTGAAGGAGATAGGTGTAGACTTAGTATTGAATCCACAGCCGTGGTCCCAGCTGAAGGATATAGCGGCAGGGGTATGGGAGCATCCCGAGTCAACCCCGCATATCATAATAGCTGACTGGTGGCCAACTATTCTCTCCCCATACGACTATCTTTACTCCATGTTCCACAGTGAGTCGAAGGAGTGGAATTACGCTGGCTTCGAGAACCCAGTCTTCGATGAGATTGTTGAAAGAGCATTCGAGCTGGAGGGTGTAAACTATACGGGGGCGCTGGAACTATACCGTGAAGCCCAGGAGATGCTTTACAGGGATGCTATTGCTGTAAACCTGTGGGATGAAGTCAAGCCCTTCATATATGGTAGTAGAGTACTCCTCCAGGATGAAGCACTCAACCCACTCTACATGTATGTAATAGCATTCCAGTACGTTAAGGTGGAAGGCTAGTTGCCTCTGAGCCTTAACTATCTAGTTAAAAGAGTTTTATGGTGTATCCTAATAGTCATCGGCGTAATAGCCGTCTCCTATCTTGCTCTCATTCTTGCCCCAGGCGATCCAGCTGTCAAGTGGGCTGGTAATCCGAGAGGCCCTCAAGCCCAGCTAGCTATCGAGAAGGCTAGAGCAGAGCTCGGGTTAAATGATCCACTCTACGTTCAGATCGCTAGGTTTATCTACAATGTATTCACAGGGAATATCGGTGATAGTATTGCTTACAAGCAGCCTGTTTTCCCGCTAGTATACTCGCGGCTGCAGGCTACACTCGAGTTACTCCTAGTTGCGTACTTGATTGCAGTACCCTTAGGAGTCTTCCTCGGCACCTACTCGGCTCTAGTGAGAGGCAGCCGTGTTGACTCAGCTATACAGGTTGCCGGGACAATACTAGCTAACACGCCGACATTCTGGCTGGCCATAGGCTTCTTCCTCGTGTTCTCTCTCGCGGGTATATCACTCTATGGTAGAGTCGACGTTAAGCTAGCAGTATCCACGGACTTCCACCCAATAACAGGCTTCTACTTAATTGACAGCTTGATTGAAGGGAAACTCGAGGTCTTCACCGATGTCCTCACAAGACTTATACCACCTGCTCTCGCAATCTCGGTTTACCCTCTTGGCGTGCTGATGAGGTTAACTAGGACTCTAATGGCTGAAGCCCTCCTAGAGGATTTTGTGAGAGTATCAGTAGCATGGGGTATCAAGAGGAATATTGTTGTATGGAGATACGCCTTGAAGTCCTCGATACCAGGGATAATCCAGGTTACAGGGCTCTCCTTTACTTATAGTCTTGTAGACGCCATGGTAGTCGAGTACTCTGTCTTCGGCAGAGAGGGATTGGGCAGCCTGCTTTACGATGCACTAGGATACAGTGACTTCAGGCTCGCCATAGGGTTGATCATTGTTGTAACAGTCTTCTACCTTACAGTTAATACTTTAACTGATGTAATTCAAGCCCTCGTGGATCCAAGAATTAAGCTGTGAGGATGAGAGATGAGTATTAGAGGCTTTAAACAAGCATTCAGGAGGCAGTTGAGGAGAACACGCTTCACAGTAGGATTAGTGATAACTTCAATAATGGTTCTTATAGCAATTCTAGCATCGTTATTCCCCTTCATACTCCCCTACCCTGAGGAGGGATTGGGCTACGTGCCTCCAGGCGCATCATCTAGGACTCTCCTTCCTCCTAATCCAAGCAACTTCTTCGGGACGGATACTAGGGGGAGAGACTTATTCTCGAGGATTATTCTTGGTGCCCGCTCAGCTATAATTGAGATAGTGGTAGTGGTCTCAATAAGCTTATCTATAGGGGTGATTGTAGGGGTTTTAGCATCCTATTACAGAGGTCTTCTCGAATACGTGTTAAACTATGCTACTGAGCTACTAATGAGTATTCCCGCAGTAGTGATAGCACTCATGGTGAGATTGATCTCGGGGCCAGGACTCCACGTAGTTCTAGCAAGCTTGATAGTAACCTGGTGGCCGTGGTATGCTAGAGTATCCCAGGTCTACTCTAGAAGCATTGTTGAAATGGACTACGTGGTTCTCGCTAAGCTCAGCGGGCTAAGTAATCTCAAGATAATATACAGGCATGTCATCAGGAACACACTGCCTCCCGTTCTAGTCCAAGCTGTCACAGACATGGGTAGCGTGCTACTAGAGGCTGCATCCATAAACTTCCTTGGGTTAGGCGTGCCATTGAACTCACCTGAATGGGGCGTAATAATGCTGGAAGGCCTTCCAGTAATAACGAGAGCCCCGTGGATAAGCTTGTTCCCAGGGTTCTTCCTGCTGATAACAGCCCTAGGCTTCAGCCTCATAGGAGATAGCCTCAGAGAGGAACTTGACCCTAGAGTTAGAAGGAGGTGGAGGCTGTGGTTCTAGCAGTAGAAGCAGTGGACTTAAAGATAGGATACCTAGATGAAGATGGAGAGGTACGCTGGGCTGTCAGAGGAGTTAGCTTCCAGGTCAAGGAGGGCGAGATCTATTGTTTTGTCGGTGAAAGCGGATGCGGGAAGACTACCACGGGTAATGCGATAGCAGGCATTCTACCACCCCATGCTGTAACAAGAGGTAAGCTCTACGTTTACGGTGTGAAGGTTATTGATGAAGAGGAAACATACTACCAAGGAGTACGGGGAAGAGTAGTTTCATACATACCCCAGAATCCTGGAACAAGTCTCAACCCTTACGAGACTGTAGGGGATCAATTCCACTACGTGTTAAACAGTATCTACGGGTATAATAGGGCGAGAACCCTGAAGGAGGCTCGAGAACACCTCCTCCTAGTGGGATTAAACCCTGATCTCGTGCTAGATAAATACCCTCACGAGCTGAGTGGGGGAATGCAGCAGAGGGTAGCTATAGGAATAGCTCTCGCGACAGGCGCACGCATATTAGTAGCTGACGAGCCTACATCATCTCTTGACGCGCACCTCAGACTCCAGCTGGTTAAACTGCTGAGAGACCTGGCTGCAGTTAGAAGGCTCACCACGATACTAATAACTCACGATATAGTGATGGCTGGAAGGATATGTGATAGAATAGCCGTCATGTACGCTGGTAAGATAGTAGAGGAGGGAGAAGGTCGATTACTGTTCACTGAACCCTTACATCCTTACACTCAAATGCTTGTCGACGCTGTCCCTCTTCTAGGCGTAGTAAAGCCACTGAAATCTATACCCGGCGAGCCTCCGAAAAGCGGTGGTGAAATAGAGTGGTGTGTATTCAGGGATAGATGCCCGTTCTTCTTCGAGAAGTGTAGCAAGCACCCCCCGTTCTTCAATGTTGTAGGGAGGAAAGTTTCATGCTGGAGGTACCATGAGCGATGAACTCCAACGAGATAGTTAGGCTTGAAGGAGTTGTAGCAGGATATCGAGTTGTCAGAAAAGGGTTGAGAAGTCTCTTCAAAGAGAAGATGATCGTGCTTAAGAACATTAACTTAAGTATTAGAGATGGCGAGAGGCTTGTAATAATAGGTGAGAGCGGCTCAGGTAAGACAACCCTGCTCAAAGTAATCCTAGGCTTGCTTAAACCCTTCCAGGGCCGTGTCCTCGTAATGGGAAAAGATATCTACGCTTTAAGCCCCTCTGAGAGAAAACTCGTCGTAAGACATATAGGGTATGTACCACAGGATCCCTATAGAGCTCTCGATCCAAGCGTGAAGGTGAAAGTGATCCTAGAAGAACCCTTGGAGGCTCTAGGTGTGCGTAAAGGACGGGGTGAAAGAGTCAGAGACGTCCTGAGGTTAGTTCAGCTACCCCTGGAGGTTCTTGAAATGTACCCCTCAGAGCTCAGCGGGGGGATGAGGCAGAGAGTCTTGATCGCTAGAGCTCTAATACACGACCCTGAGATACTTGTGCTTGACGAGCCGACATCAGCTCTCGACGTCTCTATTCAAGCACAGATAGTCAACTTGATAAACGAGATCCACAGGAGGCTCGAGCTAGCTGTACTCACAGTTACACACGACCTAGGTGTTGCACAATACCTTGGAGATAGAGCAGTTGTACTCTACAATGGCGAGGTAGTCGAGGAGGGATTATTCGAGCAGGTTGTCAGGAGCCCTAGAAGCGAGTACACAAAGCTGCTTGTATCAAGCTACTATTATTAACAATTTTATACTCAACTCTAACATCAATATCTACTGAGTAGTACAGCTGCATTGGGTGGAGTTTGTTGAGTAAGCCTGTGATTCTCCCACCAAAGCAGTACGCGATTGCAAAGTATATTGTTGAGAAGGGAGCAAGTGATCTAGGCTCACTTGCATCAAGCATGGGGCTTAAACCCGAGGATTTAATGAGAGATGTAGCCGAGCTAGAAGGTAAGGGATTAGTGAAAGTCCTCAGGCACTCTATTAAAACTCTAGCTGCAACAGAGGAGGCTCTAGGATACCTGGAGAAAGGACTGCCAGAGGAGCAAGTATACTATGCTCTAGAAAAGTGTATTGGCGGCTCAACCAAGGATTTCATGAACTGTCTTGAAAGACATATCAAAGCAGCGAGAAGCGTTATTGAAATAGGTTTTCAATACCATGCTAAATCCAGGTGCATCATCATAGAGAGCGGGGTAGTAGCTGGCTTAAACCCCGAGAACTGCAGGAAGCTACTAGAGGATGCCGCTAGGATCAAGGAGAGCATTAAGGCAGTTGTAGAAGGAAAAGAGCCGCTGGTAGACCCGGAGACCTTGAAGAGACGTCGCCTCGTGGAGGTAAGGGATAAAACTATAGTAGTACTTGAACCTGAAGATAGACTCATAGAGCTCTATAAGAGAGGATTAATCAGGGAAGCCGAAGTATTAACAGTTGTAAAGCCGATGCACGCATTACAGCTCGAACAATACGTTATCAAGGAGTTCGATTTAAACATTGAACCCCCGATGCCGTGGCAGGCGAGAAAACACCCTTTCATGGAGTTCATTGATGATTTAAGGGATATACTGGTAGCCATGGGATTCGAGGAGGTTAAAGGGCCTCACGTGGAAGCCGAGTTCTGGAATTTCGATGCATTATTTCAAGCACAGGATCACCCTGCAAGGGAAATACACGATACGTTTTTCCTTGAAACCAGTTTAAAGGGTAAGATTGATCCAAGGCTACTCGAGAAAGCTGGTAGAGTTCACGAGGCTGGATGGAGGTATAAGTGGAGTCCCGAGAGAGCTCTTAGATTAGTATTGAGAAGCCAGACTACAGCTGTAACAGTAAGAGCCATCTACGAGAGGGGGGAAGGAGAGTATAGAATCTTCACGATAGACAGGAACTTCAGGCCGGAAAACCTGGATGCTAAGCACAGCATGGAGTTCTACCAGCTCGATGGGGCTATAGTAGGCAGAGATGTAAACTTCAAGCACCTCCTTTACTTCTTCAAGGAGCTTGCAGCAGCACTAGGAGTAAAAGAGGTGTGGTTTAAACCCGGCTACTTCCCCTTCACTGAGCCTAGTGTTGAAGGATACATAAGGCATCCAAAGCTAGGCTGGCTTGAGGTGTTTCCTGGAGGCGTGTTCAGGCCGGAAGTAATGGAGATACTAGGAGCCCCTGGCGTGAAGGCTATTGCATGGGGTATAGGTGTTGATAGACTAGCTATGACAGTGCTAGGCTTAGATGACATCCGCCTCCTCTTCACAAGGGACCTCGAGAAGCTAGAGGGAATCAAGTACACGGGGCTACCGTTCTTTACCTCCAAGACTACTGGAAGGGAGGTGAAGGTTGTCGAGTACCCGTTCTAGGAGAACGAGTAGTATAAGACCCTTCATATCATTCTTCTACGGTGTACACCCGGATAAATGCCATGGATACTTGGCTGCAATAGACCTCCTTCTACCCCCTAGGAAATGCCCCTTCAACTGCCCTTACTGCCCGCTACCAGCCAGCCCGCCGGTTGAAAAAAGCCTTGAAGTAAAAGTCGACTTAAATCACTTCGAGTCCGCTATTGAAAAGCATGCTGACGTGCTCGCAAGCATTAGAAACGTTATTCTATGGGGATACGGGGATCCACTGCTAGTTGCAAATCTCCCTGAAGTCATTAAAGTCATCAGGAGGTTTAGTGGCGACGGTATATTGATCGTGCATTCGAGTGGAGCAGTTATCCCTAAAGCAGTAAAAACAGGAGTCCTCAACTATATTGACGAGCTACGAGTACAGCTACCCTGGCCCGGCGTGGAGGACTTCATGGGCTACGCTTACACTCATCTAGACGGTTTCGCTAACATGCTTCACGTAGTATCTGGTATGAGGAATATTGTTGCAGAGCTGGTTGTCGCTAGAAAAGGCTCTGAGGTATACCCGGATCCACTACTTCTCAGCAGGCTTTCTTCCATGCTCTCGAAGAACAGTATCTCGAGGATCCAGGTTGAAACTCTCACGAGGCCGCCGCTTGATGAGAGATACAAGCCTGTCTCTAAACGCGTTTTAAGCGATATAGCCGAGTACTTCTCTAGTAACGGGTTCCATGTTGAAGTATGCGATCGGCAGCTGCAGCCGTTAGAGGGTGTTAGAGTACACGGCCTACTCAATGTTATCTACAATCACGTGCTCCGACACCCCTTATCAACCGGAGAAGTGCGCGCGATCTACGGTGACAACGGCTTGATAGCACTTGATAATCTCATTGCAAGAGGGCTAGTTGAGAAGAAAGCCTGGGAGGGAATGGTATTCTATAGGGCTCTCCTCTAGGAGCCGGGTTGAAGGGCTGGCCAGCTGGTTCTACGCTTACATCCCACTATTATCTACTGCCGGGTAATCCTGTAATCCAGGCGCAATAAGGATTAACTAGTCTTTAAGAGTACCACTGGCTTTCCAAGATAGAAGAAGGAGCCTAAGGCTTCTGCAACAGGCCTGCACTTAGCCACCAGGATAAAGAGCACTGGCTTCCCGAGACTAGTGCTTGAGAGGTATTCGAAGTTAGCCATCCCTTTCGCGATAACGAGGTCAACGCTCCCTAGGAGCTCCTTGAAGCTGCTGTCAACTTTATCAAGATGTATTGATGAGCAGACGCCTCTGCAGCCGGGTGTTACAAGGAGGTCGAAGGCTTTATCAACTCCTGTCTCCACGAGGTCGTTTAGAGTTACATCGTTCTGGAAGCCTGGTTCATCCTTAGCTACTCCTATAACTCTGTTACCCTTACCTCGAATGTACTCTGCTAGTAGTGCATCGTAGACTACTTCTCCTGCATTATCAAGGAGGTATAGTACTCTAAGTCCTCCCCGCTTAATCATATCGTAGAGTATACGGCTATCATCAATTGCCAGCTCAGTTTTCTCAATGAGCAAAGGGTCTAACTCCTCTTTAAAGGAGTGCTCGGCAACCCCGTAGTCTATAATGTTGCCTAAGGCAGCCAACTTCAGTAAGTAGTAGAGTCTCTCGAAGTCTCCCTTACCCTCTAGATACCTTCTGTGAACTCCAATACTCTCGAGTGCTATCCTCATGCTACGCTTCTTAATTAGCTTATAGTAGTCCACGATATCCGGTGCAGACTTCACTACGAGCTCGAAGAGACTTGAGGCGAGGGTAGTTAGCTCAGCGGTCTCCAAGTTGAACTCCTCTATGATAGAACCTAGTACCTTCTTAGCTAGAGCTACCTTGCCTTCAGGTTTCAGCGAAGAGTACTCTATATCCCTCAATCTCACGTTAAGCAGGCATCTCAAGCACTCCGGCTTAGGCTTCACGATTAAATCCCCTGTTAAACCAGCCCTCCCTATAATGAGCTTTTTAGATTATTAAGGTGAACACGTAGAAGCTGGAGACAGGCTCCACGGTAGTTGATAGCTAAATTAATAAACCACTATTAACTCAATATAACATTGTTATAGCTGGAGTGTAAATTAAATGCTGAGAGAGGCTGCCCTCTGTGCGCAGCTACTATAACCATAATCTACTGGAAGCCGTGATTGCTGAAGACTATTACTCTATCAGAATAGCGGGTAAGGGAGCTAGGTGACAACTACTATGTTAGTCGATAGGTTTGGTAGGAGAGTAGATAGCTTTAGGGTCTCAGTGACCGATAGATGCAACTATCAATGTATATTCTGTCATAGAGAAGGGTTAACGGGATCCCCTAGAAACGAAGCCTTAAACCCTGGTGACTACGGGTTTCTCGCCGAGGTCTCAGCGAAGCTAGGTATTACATACTTCAAGCTTACAGGCGGTGAACCCCTGATACGCGATGATATTGTTGAGATAGTAAGAGAGATAGCTCTCCACGCTAAGGAAGTATCAATGACAACTAATGGGAGCCTCCTTCTAGAGAAGGCGAGAGGGTTAGCTGAAGCAGGATTAGCCAGGCTTAATGTAAGCGTGCACTCATTAAACCCTTCAACCTACAGGTTCATTACAGGTGGATCTCTCCTCCTCGAAAAAGTTCTTAAAGGAATTGATGAAGCCTTAAACTACGGGTTGAAAGTCAAGTTAGATGTAGTGGTTTTAAAAGCTAATTTAAACGAGCTAGGGGAACTCATAGAGTACGCTTCAGGAAAAGGAGTAGATGTAAATATCATTGAATTAATACCTCTAGGTACTCCTCCAGGTGTATACTCCGAGCAGCATGTTCAATTAGACCCTGTAATTGAGTATCTCGAGAATAAGGCTGTAGGTAGAAGCGTAAGGAGCTTCCAGAATAGACCGGAGTACGTGATGCCTAGTGGAATAAGAGTTAGTGTTGTAAAAGGCTATGGAAACCCAGCTCTCTGCATGGGGTGTACAAGACTCAGGTTAACGCCTGAAGGATGGATTAAAACCTGCTTGTTCGTCGAGAAGCCTTACGTTGATATATCCCGTGAGATCAAGGTGAGAGATCAACTAGGTGTTGAAGAAGGTATTAGGAGAGCCGTATACCTGAGAGAACCTTTCTTCAAGCCCCCTGGTGTAACCATCCTTAAGAGCAGTACTGAATCCCTAGATAGTAGAGGGGATAGGTGATGAGCATTAGAATGGTGGATATAACAGGTAAGGAGGATGTATACAGGGAGGCGACAGCCACAGGCTTCATAAAGCTTAAGCCTTCAACAATCGAGTTGATAAAGAAGGGACTTGTCGAGAAAGGCGACGTTTACTCGGCTTCAACAATAGCTGCTATACTGGGGGTTAAAGAAACGCCTAGAATGCTTCCACTAACACACAATATTCCCATAACAGGTGTTAAAGTAGACTACGAGATCCAGGAGGACGGGGTAAGAGTCTACGTGACAGTGAAGACAACAGCTAAAACAGGAGTTGAAATGGAGGCATTAATGGGTGTTGCAGTAGCACTACTGAATATATGGGATATGGTTAAGAAGTACGAGAAGGATGAAAGCGGCCAGTACCCGCATACACGTATAACGGATATAAGAGTTCTCGAGAAGAAGAAGGGCGGAGAAGATGAAGATAACCATTAAAGCTTACTCAATATACTCTGATATACTAGGAAGAGAATTCAATATAACTCTAGACGAGGAGGTATCCCTCGGCAAGCTACTAGAGAACTTGAAGCTAAAGTACAATATACCCGAGAAGCCTGAGCCCGTAGTACTCGTGAACGGAGAGCCAGCTCAACCCGGCAGGATTTTAAGAGACGGGGATGTAATCTACATAGCACCTCCATTCTCAGGTGGTTGAATTGTGCTACGTAGAGGTAAGATTACTGAGCGAGAGCGAGGATATATCACTCGACAAGCTCCTCGATAAGCTGAGATTAATAGATGAGGAGCACGCGATCGGAGCAGTATCCATGTTCATAGGCCTAGTGAAGGGGGATCTAGGGGATACTAGAGTATACAAACTTGAGTATAGTGCTATAGAAGAGCTGGTATTAAAGAAGCTTGAAGAGATTGCTAGAGAAGTCTGCTCCAAGTACTCTCTCAAAGCTATCATGATATACCATAGGCTAGGCGGTCTTAATCCAGGCGAGTCTACAATATATATTGTTGCTGCAGGCGTCAGTAGAAATAATAGTAATCCAGCAATGATTGAAGCACTAGAGAGAGTTAAGAGGGAAGCCCCGATATTCAAGCTGGAGAAGAGGAGTGATGGAGAATACTGGGTTGTAGGTGACGGTGCAAGATTTAAGAGAACTAGCAGTTAGAAAAGAAAAGCCCTGGTTTATTACACTCAGATGTTAAGCTCCCTGCCTACCAGTCTATTGCACTCCATGGATAGTGTTCTGAGATACCGTGTATTTTCACGTATCACTAGCCGAAGACTGCAACCTCCTTTACCAGTCTTCCCTTCTTGAATCTATCTGGCTTTAGATTCAGGAATTCACTTACAGGTGGCTTATCTCCTAGTATGTAGAATGCGAGGGCTTCTGCTACAGCTGGAGCCATCATGAAGCCGTGCCCGCTGAAGCCTGCTGCTACAAGTATATTCTCGTCTTCGTCTAGTGGGCCTATTATCGGATGGTGATCTGGGGTCATATCGTAGTATCCCGTCCAGTATCTAAGCACGTATACTTCACTCAGCCACGGGAAGTATTTTACCCACACGCTGGCAGCCTTCTCGAGGAACAGGTATCTGCTTGCAGCCGGCTCATCGTACTTTTCAGGGATGTCTGCTCCAATGTATATGTTGCCGTGGATTAATTGAACTATGTAGGATGAGGAAGACCAGTCTATTATCAGTGGTTTTATAACAGGCTTGAAGACTTCTGTGACTAGTGCATGCTTAGCTAGATTTCGTATTGGGAGCTCTACGCCAATGCTTTTAAGCAGGTCGACTGTTCCGCGTGCAGCTGCAACTAGGATTTTATTTGCTTCAATCCTCCCCCTGCTGGTTTCAACTACGAGTTTACCGTTTTCTCTAAGTATTCTTGTAGCCTCTACTCTTTCATGCACGCTAATACCCCTCTGCTTGAGGTATACGAGAGAGTTTACTACGGCTTGGAAGACGCTTGCCTTGCCTGCTAGAGGATCGTGGACTGCCGCTAGAATCCCTTTATTGTTGATTGAGGGAACGATCTCCTTGACTTCGCTGGGATCCACGATTCTCGTCGGCACGTTAAGAGAGTGGTGGAATTCTACTACACGCCTGAATAGTTCTACATCCTCGTCTCTTGTCAGCAGCCACAGGTAGCCGTCTCTTCTATAGGGGAAGCCGAGCTTCTTAGCGAGCTGAGGCCATAGTTCTATGGCTCTCTTCATGACTTCAACATGCTCTCTACTAGTGAAGCTGGCTCTTATTCCTGTAGCACACCTGAAAGTGCCTCCTGAGCCCACATAGGATTTCTCCAGTATAACTATGCTCTTATATCCTTGCTCTACTAGCGTGACAGCAGTGAAGAGACCTGTTATACCTCCACCTATGATAGCTAGCTCTGCTTTCACTCTACTCTCCCTCCAATAAAGTACTTTATTTTAACCGGTGATATCGGCGGCCGGCTTGGCGGCACGAGAACCTCCTCTACACTCCTGCCCGTCCTTCTCGCTATGATTTCAGCTGCAAGAATCAGACATGTTCTACCCTGGCAGGGCCCCATTCCAATCCTCAGCTTCCTCTTCAGGAGCTCGAGGTTATCGATACCGTTGTCCACTGCCTCTAGTGTATCGGCTAGAGTAACGTTCTCGCAGCGGCACACCACTACTTTCCTCGCATCCAGGCTCACGGCCCTCACCTTTTCACTCTTATAGCTCTGACATCAAGCCACTTGTCTCTGGGGACCTCGACTGTTACAACCCATGTTCCATCATAGCTCCAGGCCTTAACGACCACGCTTTCACCTACCTTCACTCCCTCTCTATCTAGTAGTTCTACTTGAACACCCTTCGAGGGCTGCGGAAGCATCTCGTATGGTAGTGTCACATAAGCTTTACCAGGCTTACTGAGGTCTACGACGAATATAGCTAGTCCAGGACATCTCGCTACACAGACACCGCAGCCAATACACTTATCGGGGTCGAGTTTCGGGGTATCGTATATTCTACTCTTGGTTATTGCGTGGAATGGGCATGAAGCAGTACATACATCGCAGGGTATCTCCTCAGGGCACTCGAGTACTGCGACAGGTCCCTTGAGAAGCCTCTCAAGAGGCGGTAGGAGGCCCTTCTCCTCCAGTTCTCTAGGTGAGATCACGCCTGTCCGCTTAGAAGTGGACATGATTACTCCCCTTCCTCAACTCCTCTATTTCCTCCTCGCTGACTGTCACCTTTAGCTTTCCTTCACGGGCTCTAGCTACAACCGGGCTCAGCCTATACTCATTCCAGAGGAAGTCTAGTAATCTATCTCTTGCTTCAGCTGCATCCCTGAAGCCCATTCTCTCTAGTATGGTGTATGCTGCTATCTCTCCCTCTATGAAGGCTGTTGTAGCCTCTTCTACCCCTGAGGTATCGCCAGCCACAAAGACATTGGGGATACTTGTCTCCATGAACCTGGTTCTAAGAGGTATGAATCCACCAGCCTCCGGCACGTACTTCATGGCAGCCCCCATCTGACTTAGAAGCGTGTACTCCGGCTGGAGTCCTACAGCCAGTAGAACTAAATCAACACTATACTCCCTCTCAGTGCCGGGTATAGGCTTACGCTTTTCATCCACGGCTGCTATAACAGCCTTCTCAACCCTCTCCTGCCCCTCTACCCTGAGGATTGAGTGTCCTGTTAGAATTGGCACGCCATACCTGCGTATTTTAGCTGCATGTACAACCCAGCCGCCTATCTCCTCGCGTAGCTCGATCACGCCGTGGACTCTTACCCCCGCCTGGAGAAGCTGGTAGGCTACGATCAAGCCTACGTTGCCGGCGCCGACAATTAATGCATCCTCACCTGGTTTAACTCCGTATTCATTCATTAAGGTTTGAGCGCCTCCAGCCCCCATAACCCCCGGTAGATCGTTATTCTCGAATAACGCCATTCTCTCCATGGCTCCAGTAGCAATGATAACGTATTTAGGCTTCACTAAGAGGTTAACAGGGTTCTCGCCGCTAACTGCTACACCGATGAAGCCTTCACTGAAGAAACCGTATGCGTAGGCTCTAGTATAAGTCTTCACAGAGGGCATCCTCGATAAGGTTTCAACAAGCTTCTCAGCTATCCTGAAGCCCCGTAACCCCCCGTAGTACCTCACGCTACCGAAGAATCTATGAGTCTGCTTGACGAGCTGTCCTCCAAGCTTAAAGTGGTCTGTCACAACAACTGTCTTGACTCCTCTCTCGCCTAGTCTGAGAGCTGCTTGAAGTCCAGCCGGTCCTCCACCAATGACTAGTACGTCTGCTTCAACAATCTCCTTATCCACAGGCTTGAACCCGGTGACGCTTACCGGGGCTTCAGGAATCCCAGTACCTCCTACAACCTCTAAGTTGTCTCTCACAGGCTCAATGCATATCCTAGTATTCGGGACCCCGTTGACTGTTGAAAGACAGCTTGAGCACCTGCCAATCATGCAGAATGCTCCGCGAGGCCTGCTTCCATCAGGGCTCCTCGAGAAAACCCTGTACCCGAGAGCGTAGAGAGCAGCTAGGATACTCTCTCCTTCATAGGCTTCAATAATACTCCCATTATACTTGAAGATTACATGGCGCCCCCGCTTGAACTTTAACACAGGGTGCTCGTATATCCTGTAATCGGGCATTAAGACTTCACCAGTACTCCACATACAAGGTTGAATCAAAGCATAAATAAACATATAGCATATAGTTTAGTATAGATGAGCTAGAGGGTGCATCTAATGGAGACTTCAAGAATACTCATTAAACTAGACCTCTTCCTCTACATACTCCCGGAGGGTATACCAAGGAACACGCTTGTAATTCTAAGCGGTGAGGGAGGATCCGGGAAGAGCGCTATACTAGCCAACATAGCTAGAAGCATCGTGGAGAGCGGTGAACCAGTAGTATACGTCGGCATAGATGACGATCCATTAACTATCATAAGGCAGCTTGAATCCTTCGGCTTGAAAATAGATGAGAATACAAGCAGGCTTCTAATAATAGTAGACGGCTTCAGCTACCTGGTAAAAAGCAGGAAGGGAATCCTGCACCCACTGGTAGCCGAGGAGGTGGATCCAAGGAACCCGGAGAATATAGTTAACGCTATCCTAAGAGTAGTTGAGTCAAGAGGGTTGAAGGGAAGAGGGCTAGTGATAATTGACTCGCTGAACGACGTAATGATATCTCTTGACCCAACTAGATTCATGGAGTTTGTGAAAACGCTAAGAGCAAACATCTCGAAGTCTCTCGAAGTACCCATAATAGCATCACTCCACACATCCACGGAGAGCTTCAGAGAATACCTCCATGCAGTAGAACACTTAGTCGACGGGGTAATTGAAACCCAGAGCTTAGCAGAAGGCCTACCCATGCAGCTACCAGTACAGGTACGCCAGATAATAGTGAGAAGAATCAAGGGTGTACCCCATAGGTACGGCTGGGTACTCTACACTATCGATAAAACCGGGGTGAAACCAGTAATTCTGAGAATCGAGAAGTAATCTCAAAAGAGCTACTAGGAGAGCATTAATATTTTACCAATGAATTCCATGAGAACAAGATTGGTAGAGGAGTCATGTCTAGTAGTGAAGAAGCGCTAGTTTTAAAGGATAGGTATATGAGATTTCTTGATGAAGCTAGAAGTGCCCGTAGTAAGGGATACTATGATCTAGCCTGCTTTCTAGCTGAGCAAGCTCTCCAATTATACTTAAAGTACGCTCTTTTAGTTTTCATAGGAGATTACCCTAGAACTCATAGTGTTAGAAGACTTCTCGGTGAGATAGCTAGAGTATCCGGTTCAATGAAGCTAGAGGAATTCATAAAGAGCAATAGGGTGAGAATACTTGCTTTAGAGGACTCGTACCTTCTCGCAAGATACTTCGTAAAGGATTATACTGCAGAGGATGCAGATGATATGATCAAGCTTGTAGAGGAGGCTGTTAACGTGATTAACACTCTCCTAAGAGGTGAGTCTTAGTGTGGTTCTTCACGGATACTTTGCTTCAGAGACGAAGAATGATTGATGCGTGGCGTAAGTGGGTTAAAGAAATTGCAAGAATAGTTAAGAAGCATCTACCTGGGTCGCAAGTATACCTTATAGGGAGCATCGCTAGAGGCGATTACATAGGTGCAAGTGATGTAGATATACTAGTTGTTGTCCCTGTATCAGAATATCCCAAGGGTATTTTAGCTAAAGCGAAGATAAAATCTATTATTGAAGAGGAATTAAAGCTACCATACTACCATCCCTTTGAAATACATATTGTAACACCAAGTGAAGCCGTATTCTTCATGAGAAGAGGTAAGGTATTAGTAGTAGAGGAAGCCTAGCTTCCAGCTGTAATATTCCTGTAGAGGCTTCGCGAAATCTGAGGGCTGGCTGCCCCTTGAACGGAAATCGGAGATGGAGATGTAGAAATTAAAGGTGTTGTTAGAGATTAATGGTTGTAATTCTCTCACCATTTGCTTGGAATAAGTGTAGTTTCTTAATATAGATGCCGGCCTCCATGCCCTCTGATATATTATCTCCAGCTAAAACCTTAAGAGCTAATCCATCTGGAGTTTCTATTCTACAGTATTTTCTCGAGCCCAGATACTCTATTAGTGTGACTATACCTGTTGCATGTGCTTTTCCTTTCTCCACTACAGCTAGTGCTTCATCAGGTCTTACACCGAGGTAGACTCTACTGCTTTCCGATACAAATTTCTTGAGCCCTAAGGTTTCAAGTAATGGGTGGTTTATACTTAATTCCACGATATTCATTGGCGGGTCGCCGATGAAGTTTGCTACAAAGAGGTTTACTGGGTTATCGTAGAGCTCTTCTCTTGAGCCCACCTGCTGGACTACACCGTTCCTTAAGACTAGAATGCGATCTCCTACAGCAAATGCATCCGCTTGGTCATGTGTGACAAGTATTGAAGTTATACCAAGCTTTCTCTGCACTTCTTTCACGAACTCTCTAGCAGTGACTCTTACTCTAGCATCCAGGTTTGAGAATGGCTCATCTAACAGTAGTATATCGGGTTGCTTGACTAGTGCTCTAGCTAAAGCTACTCTCTGCTGCTGGCCGCCTGAAAGCTGAGCAGGTTTCCTGTGAAGGAGCTCTTTTATCCCTAGAGCTTCAGCCACTTCTTTGACGCGTTTATCGATTTCATCTCTAGGTAGCTTTTTGAGTTTAAGCGGGTATGCTATATTATCGTAGGCTGTCATATGCGAGTATAACGCCCAATTCTGGAATACCATCCCGATGTTTCTTTCTCTAGGTTCAACGTACACTCCTTTCTCAGCATCAACGATAACTCTATCACCAAAGATTATTCTCCCCTTACTTGGTACCTCTAGCCCAGCAATGATCCTTAGTAGAGTGGTCTTACCGGACCCTGAGGGGCCTAGGATTACAAAGAATTCTCCAGGCTTGATCTCGAATCTCACGTCTTTTAATGCTATAGTATTAGGCGGGAATATTTTTGACACGTCTTCTACTCTAACGCCTACAGCCACATGCCTTCACCCCCTATTTCTTTAAAGCCCACCCGGTGAACCCTCTCACAAAGTATTTGTTTAGGAGTGCATACACTAGAAGAGGAACTATCATAGCAAGCACGGAGCCACTGGACAGTAAGCCCCAGTCTACTTGGTATTGGCCTTTAAGTCTAGGTAGCATTTGCGTGACAACCATTTTATCAGGGTCGAAGATTAGCATTAAGGCGAAGAAGAAGTCATTCCAGACCCACGCAAACTGTAGAACAGATGCTGAGATGAGTCCTGGTAGAGCCTCAGGGAGGATAATATCGAAGAATACCTGTCTGCTTGTGGCTCCATCGACGCGTGCAGCTTCCTCCAGCTCTACCGGTAGCAGTGAGAAGTAGTTTTTAAGGAAGAATGTCACCCAGGGTATACCCCACGAAGAGTGAACCAGAATTAATCCAAGATAAGTATTCAATAACTGCATATCCTTTAGCATTAAGAATATAGGCACTATCGTCATCTGCTGAGGCACAGCCATCAGGAACAACATGAACACGAAGAGATAGTTCTTTAATGGGAGGCTGAAACGTGCAAACGAGTATGCTGCAAGCGCCGCAATGAGAACTGGGATTACAGTGCTAGGTATGGATACTATGAAAGAGTTCACTATACCGCGTAGTAGTGAGAATGATGGATTGAAAAGAGCATTATAGTAGTTGCTTAAAGTGAAGGTGAAGGGGTTTAACCTCCACCAGCCGTAAACTACCTCGCTGAAAGGCCTAATAGACGTCATGAAAATCCCGATAAAAGGAGTAATCCATAGTATTCCTACAGCCCACATTACGATGTTAACCACTAGCCATTTAAATGGTGTGCGGAATAACCCACTGTGAAAAGCTTCAAGCTTCCTTCTCACTTGGCCTCACCTGTCTTCGAATACTTAAATAATAGTATTGCAGGAGGTATTGTCACCAAGGTAAGTATTGTTGCAACCGTAGAAGCCATAGGATAATTTAATGCTCTCGCGAAGTAATCATACATGAGTACCGCGAGAACCATGGATGCACCGCCGGGACCCCCCATTGTAGAAGCGTAGACTATATCGAATATCTTTAAATCCCATAGTATAGTCATAGCTACAACTGTCACTGTAACAGGCTTCAATTGAGGTATTATGATGTCAAAGAGTATTCTTCTGAAGCTTGCACCATCAACCACAGCTGCTTCAATAAGCTCTCTAGGGAGGGATGAGAGCCCAGCCGAGTAGAGGGTGACACTAAATCCACTCCACAGCCATAGGGAACCAAGGATGAGGGAGAATAATGCTGTATCAGGATATATAGTCCAGCTTCTAGCATAACTCCCTAAGCCGATAACCTTTAAGAAGAGATTTACAACCCCGAGATCCCTGTCTAACGAGAACATTATCAGAAGTCCTCCCACAATCATTGGTATAACCATCCCGAGAAACATAAATGACCTGATTACCGCTCCACCCTTCACATTCTGTAGGAGGACCGCGAAGAGCAATCCCAGCATGATTGTGAGAGGAAGATGAATAGCTATCCACAAGATATTATGCACTATGGCTCCCATGGGGAAGGATAGCGTTTCAATACCGTGAACATTAATGAAACTAGGACTTGCAAGCACCACGTAGTAGTTCTCCAGGCCCGGCTGGGAGTCACGAACCACGCCTCCACCTAAGCCAAGGCTTACATTAAAGCTTAAAGCTATGGTTGCAATAATCGGGTATACGACAAAGATTGAAATTAGTATTAAAGCAGGAATAATAAAGGAAAAACCACTTAGAGTTGAGGTCTTCAAGACCAGCCACCTACTTCTTAGGGAAGTTCGCTGTAAGAGTCTCAAGCACTTGGTTCAAGGAGTCTGGGCTAACCCATAGTAGCTTTAATTGATCCCAGAACAGTTTCTGCCAGTCTCCTCCAACAGTATCGTCTAGGTCGGGTAGAGGAGTCATGTCTTTAAGCTTCGAGTAGACCTCCTGCATGGGCTTCCAGTGATCCTCGACTTTTACTTTAAGCCATGTAGCAAACTTACCTGCCTTTGTACCGACGTGTATTCTCTGACCCTCAGTGGCCAGCCACTTTGCGAGCAGGAGGGCTTCCTCGGGATGCTTAGTATACTTGGGGACTGCGAGGTAGTCAGTACCCATAACTACCCCTTTGCATCCTGGTAGCGGGAAGAATCCTAGGTCGCTTGGATCCGGAACCATGCCGGTTAACCAGGTTCCCATGAAGTAGAGAGCGTACTTACCATTCCACCATAGCTCTATTGCTTTCGTCCACTCTATTGGCTCGCTAAAGTAGCCATCGCGGATTAAGGGTACTAAGTAGTTCTCGAATATACTTTTAACCTGTGGATCCGTGAATTTCACTTCACCATTGATAAGCTTTAACTGAAGCTCCGGCCCCCCGAATGTTATTATAAAGTGTTCTGTGATATCGCTTAGAGGCCAACCCATGCCATCTCCGGAGACTATAGGTGGCCCATTCAGCTTTTCCTTGAGATTCTGGAGAAGGCTTAGAAATTCACTCCATGTTTCAGGTGGTTTTAGCCCGTGACTCTCGAAGAATGACTTCCTGTACCAGAAGCCGGGTTTAGCCCAAGCTGTAAACGGAAGCCCGTATATGCTGTTACCGGATTTTACCTGGTCGAAGATACCCTTAATGAATTCATCAGTGTTAACCAACCCGCTTAGGTCGTAGAGATGGCCTTCTTCACCCATCTTCTTAATCCACCATCCCCAGCCAAAGATTACGTCTCCAGGTGTCATTCCTGCAGCAAACTGAACCGGTGCTACTGAAGCTATATCCTCGGCTCTATAGATCAAGTACTCTACTTTTATGTTGGGATGTTCCTGTTCAAAGGCCTTTATAACCTCCATGAAGGCATCCATTTCAGCTCCAGCCCATGGACCTATCACTCTTAGTGTTACTTGCTGCCCTGTTGGCGGGGTTGGAGTAGTAGTGGGTGTGGCCGGCGGGGTCTGCGTGATTGTCACAGTTTCAGGCTTTATGGTTGCAAGCCCTATTCCATAGCCAGCTACAATACCAATTAGGAGGACTATAGCTAATACTAGAATGGTCTTAGAGGCTTGAGCCCGCAATTAAGCCCACCTTGAAATATACTCTGCTAGGTAATCTATTTTGAAACTGCAGGCTAATAAATTTTGTTTTAAACATTCTTATCAATGTTGTTTTAATGTAGAGGTTGACGCGAATAGAGTATACTAAGTCATACATAGTTCTAAAGAGATGGCTGATAAGGTAATATATTGCGTTAAATGGAATAGTGGTTCACGGGGATCTGAGAGTTTATTTCTCTTAGCTCATCTAGCCTGGCCTTCAATGGATCCCTGTCAACTATTATGAGGTCTGCTAGCTTCCCGGCTTCTAGTGACCCGAGCTCGTCTTCCTCGTCTAGTATGAATGCTGATCCATGCGTGTAGTAGTGTAGTGCCTCTTCTACCGTCAAGGCTTCGCCTCCTTCCCTGGAGACTGCTGCGTAAACTGTTTCCCACGGGTTTAATGGTTCTACTGGGGAGTCTGTGGAGAACCCTAGTGGAACTCCCATTGTAGCCATTGTTTTGAATGGGTAAAGCCATTTCAGTCTCTCTAAGCCTAGTCTATCCTTAGCCCACCAGTCTGATATAGCGAAGCGTGGTTGCACTGAGACTGCTACACCAAGTTTCACGATTTCATCTATTTGATCAGGTCTTATAACTGATGCATGCTCTACTCTATGCCTGAGCCTCCTAGTCTCCTCTATATCCCTGTATACTGATAGTATGAGGTCTATGGCTGCATCACCTATACCGTGTACAGCGACTTGGAAGCCTGCCTCAGAGGCTCTTCTAGCAACCTCTAAAAGCTTCTCCCTAGTGATCAACTGCCTGCCACTGCTCGAAGGATCATCACTGTAAGGTTTAGTAAGCCATGCTGTCCTAGCGCCGAGACTTCCGTCAGCGAAGACTTTAACACCTTTTATCTTTAGCAGCCTGCTTCCAAAGCCTCCTCTAAGCCCTAGTTTAACAGCTTCATCTAGTAGCCCTGGTTCAACGTAGACTCTAACCCGTGGATACCTCCACTCACCTAGTAGAGATATGAGTGCTCTAAGAGATTCTCTACCACAGCTCATGAATCCAACAGTAGTCACCCCGTGGGATGCCGTGTACTCTAGCGCTTTCTTCAATAGCCTGACTCTCTCCTCTAAGCTCACCGAGCCCTGCAGCCTCTCTAGAGCTGTGGTAACAGCTTCTTCTACTATAATACCTGTCGGAGTCCCCTTCTCATCCCTGTAAACCCAGGGAGAAGAGCTATCTAGTAGACCAGTTAACTCTAGAGCCTTAGTATTCAGTACAGCGGCATGCCCGCATATCCTGACCAGCATTACTGGCCTATCACCTACAACTTCATCTAGATCCCAGCGTGTCGGCCAGCGCTTCTCTTCGAATAACTCTTGATCCCATCCACGCCCGAGAACAGTTCCCGGCGAGTACTTCTCCACGTATCTCTTAACTATATCCTTCACTTCCTCGATGCTTCTAGCGCCTCTGAGATCCAGGGTTGACAGGCTGAAGCCTAATCCATCGAGATGCATGTGTGAGTCTATGAAGCCCGGCATCACGGTTTTCCCGTTAAGGTCTACTACTCTACCATTGAGGATCCCGCATATTGATAGTGCTCTACTCTCCTCGCCAACGTACAGGATTCTATCGTAGGAGACAACTAGTGCCTCTTCTACTATTAAAGGCTTGAATTTAACGTACACCCTGCCGTTAACATAGCAGGTGGTACGGCTCAACACTAACCCCTAAGCTACAGTATGCTCTCCAGAGCTAATTAGTAGTGCTTAGCGAGGAGTCCTCTACGAATACTGTGATGCAGTCCTCCCCTCTCCACTCAAGTCTTCATCAACAACCTCTTAAAACGGGTAGTCGCTGTCTGTTAGAAGCCACTCGTTGCCAATGTAAACGTTTCTCAGCCCCCTCCCTCTAGCAGCTTTAACTGCCTGATCCATGTGCTTCCTGCTAGTAGCTGGAAGGTCACTCATGTAGAAGTCTGGGTGGAATGCTAATAGAACTAATGGTGTCTCAGGGTTTAAGCCTGCTATGAAGCCTGCTATTCCTTCGACTTCTTCAACTGTCACGTACCCTGGTACAAGGAGCACTGAGACTACTATCGGAGGTGGACTGCTTCTAAGCCTACTGAATTCTCTTAGAGCGTACTCAAGGTTCCCGTATATTATTTTAACGTGCTTCTAGTCTACTCCTGTAAGAGCAGTGTATACCTGAGGAGTGTATGCTTTAACATCGAATTTAACTATGCCTCCTGATTCAAGACTTATCTTCAAGGCCTCCCTCAGGAGGCTTCTCTCCCATAATCCATTAGTCTCCCAGCAGACTCTGAATACCTGGAGCCCTATCTCCCTGGCCCTGGAGATCATTCTTCTAGCAGCCATTAAGGCGTGAACAGCATTAGGGGCTGGGTCACCACCGAAGAAGCAGGCGCATGTAGTCTTAGAGTTGACTGCTCCAGCCAGGTCCTCAACACTCATAAAGGGGTATTTCGCTGCAGCATACTTCTTGAACACGTGGTTCTGGCAGTAGAGGCAGTTCAGGTTACATGAGCCGTAGAATACAGCTATATTATAATAGCCGTGCTCACCTAGAGGGCTTAAAGCATACCTCGGATAGCCCTCCCCGGTTATAGCAGGGCATACTGGGAATGCAACACAGTTTGTTGGATGTGGATCATAGTACCAGTCGCCGAGGGCTAGCTCGAAGCTACCTAGAATATTACCTGGAGCCCCTCTACGATTCACTATGAAGCTACAGTACCCTCTACTATCCTCTGGGATCACGCAGCCCCTTCCACAGAACCTGCACTTTAATCCATCAGGGTGTACTGGTGTCTCAGGTGTCAACTGAAGGAGTCTTCTAACCTCTCTATGAGCCTCTAGTACACTACTTTTAACTCTCTCCCAGTGCTTAATTAAGCAGTCCCTGCAGTACCCTATAACACTAGATACAGCCTTACTTCTACCGCAGATACGGCATCTAGCCATGCCTGCACCAATACTGGTAACAGTTTTCACCTCTCTTTAACCCCCAGGTTTAAATAATAGGAGAATAACTCAGTGATCTCTAGAGTAGACCGGTGGAAGCCGTTGATGATCATTGAAAACATCTCGAAAACCTTCGGTAGAACTAGAGCATTATCATATGTATCATTCACCGTCAGCAATAGTGAGATCGTAGGCTACGTAGGCTTGAATGGAGCTGGTAAGACAACCACTATAAGGATTATTGCAGGCGTGCTTAACCCTGACACCGGTAGAGTTGTAGTTGATGGATTCGACGTCTTCAGAGAGAAGAAGAAAGCCTCCGAGAGGATCGGCTGGGTCCCCGAGAAACCTGTATTCGAGGAGGAGCATAAAGCACTAGACTACTTCACGTATCTAGCAGGATACTACGGGGTAAGCCGTAGTGATGCTATTAAACTTGGAAGAGAGCTACTCGATAGAGTCGGTTTAAGCGATGCACTGTACAAGAAGCTCTCAGAGTACTCTCAGGGGATGAAGAAGAGGTTTGCTCTAGCAGTCTCCATGATAAGCGATCCAGCCAACTACGTCTTCGACGAGGTCCTCAATGGACTAGACCCCCAAGGCATACAGTTCTTTAGAGAGCTAACTCGTGAATTCAGGAAGCAGGGTAAGGCAGTCTTATTCTCCTCCCACATACTCAGTGAGGTTGAACAGATAGCTGATAGAGTAGTATTCATCCATAAAGGTAGGATCATAGGAGTTTACACCATGGATGAAGTGAGAAGGCTGGCTAAACCCTCTATAATGATAAGAGTCGCAGAAGAACTCGAGAAAGCCGTTGAAATCGCTAGAAGCTTCGGGGAAGTAAGCGTAGAGAACTCAGTGATACATGTTAAACCTGAGGGAAAAGTAGGCTCGGAGGAAATAGTAGCAGAACTCGTTAGAAAAGGTGTACACGTAAGGGAAGTAAAATACGAGGAAAGAGACCTTGAATCATTCTTCTTCGAGTTAGTGAGAAGAGGTGAAGGATAGTGAAGCCTGTAGTCTACGATTTCAAGCGGCTCTTCATCAGGGCATCCACTCTAATAGCACTTATATTATTCACAGTAGCAGGGGTCGGGCTTGCATACATTACAACGCAGACAGTTGTAACGCGGAACCCGCAGGAGCTATATGGAGGTATAGTACTCTACAGGCTGGATCCATCGAGAGGGGTACTCGAGCTAATACCCGGTGTATACGATCATGATTTGAAGCCGGTTGACGTTAAGATATCAGTCCAAATTCATTCGCTTAAAAATAGCACTGTGATAAATCTAGGTGACTATAGAATTAAAGGTGACACACCTCTAAAACTGGAATTTAATGATACAGTTAAACAGTACTTTACACCACTAGACTCAGCTCTATGGATTAACTACGGAGTGGAAATTGGAGGTTTCACAATCCGAGAGGGGGGTAGACTACTGGAAAGTGCGCCCTTGGTACCTCAAAATAATACGATATCAATGGTGTTCTCAGGTTGTTTTAATCTAGGCTCATATGGTATTGAGGATGCTGGGTACATCATACCAGGTTCAGATGATACAGGAGTAGCTAGAGATACACGCCCATGCTACAGTATAATACCTACGAGTGGGAAAATATACGTTATAGCTGGGGTCGCTAAGATTGTAAAGGAGCCTGTGAGCTTATACTACAATGTGAGCAAGGTACTCTATAATAGTACAGATCAATCTACTGATTCATCCATATATATGAGATATGAGGAAACTATGTGTGGAGTAGACACTAGAAACGTTAGCCTCTGCCAGTTCAAGCTTCTCGGCAGCATAGAGGAAGGGATGAAGATCTACCAGTACACAATCAGTGTTCCCTCAGAGGTTCTCGATGACTCTAAGCTTGTATGTTTAACCATGGTTTATACAGCCGGCAATAGCACCGGCGTTTATCAATACATTTTGAACTTGAGAGGTGCTGCCGAGGTTGTCACAGCGAGTATTATGCAGGCCGGTATAAGCTTGTTCTCAAGCTTCTTTCCTGTTATAATGCTATACCTAGCTTACACATCAATAGCTAAGCCGAAGAGCCAGGGAGCCTTAGAGTTTATTCTAGCAAGGCCTGTCACGAGGACTGATGTATACATTACCCGATATACTGCTGGAGTACTAGTAGCCTTAGTAGCTCCAGCACTACTGGTTGCATCACTATATATCGGTATCCGTGTTCTCCTCCACATCACCCTTTCATCCTCAGACCTGCTGTTAATATACACGGGTCTCGCCGCATCCCTAGTAGCATTCTACACGCTAGTCTACTATGCTGCAGTCGAGTTAAAGGGCAGCCTCTACCTGGCTACTGCTATAGGACTATACGTATTCTTCCTAGTGGTCATTAAGATTATAGGAGTGATCACCTCCATCACAGTGTTCCATGCTACTACACTCGAGGAGTTCACGAGGATCCAGTTGTTGTTCAGCTACTTCAACCCCTTGCAGCTCCTAGATTTAATTACAGCACCCATAACATACAAGAGCGTGGTATACGAAGGCATGGTAAACGTAGTTAGAGAAGTAGTTAAACCAGAGTACATAGCACTAGCGTTCACTGCATGGACTCTCATACCGTTCATACTAGGATTATACAGGTTTAAGAGAAAGGATCTCTCCAGTTAACCTCCATTAACTCCACATGCCCCTACCGCTTTTTACGCTGAGATCCCGCCTATAGAAATTTATTCACCTTACCTTCACAATTCTGCGGGATGAATTCAGAGCGACCGCCAGGCTGACAGCTAAGCTTTCATCCAGGATTAACCTGGCTCGGCTAGAACTCGGCTTCCACAGCCTAGGCGGGTTTCCACGTCGCCTTCACGCGGGAAGCCTGCTTGTCCCCCTACCCCTTGATCTCTAGGGTACTACAGTTTTACACAGCTTCCGCTAGCTTCCTAGTCCTCAGTATACTATACTTCCTGTAAACGGCTGCTGTAGCTACTAGCAGGGTAAAGGATCCCAGGGCTAGTAGCACTGAGTTAAGCCTTATGCCTACTGGTGTATAGTTTAATAGTAGTCCTAGCAGGGGTACTATGGAGAGAGATAATCCTATTGAGAGAGCTGTCCTCTCGAGGGGTGTAAGGCTTTTCTCCTCAGGGTATAGTACTTCAACCAGCGTGTAGCCTGGCGTGAAGAGAACGTAGAGCGATCCTAGGATGTACCTTAAGGGTAGTAGCTGGCTGAACCCAAGGTTCTCGGAGAGGAGGACTACTAGGATTGTGAGCAGTGTTATAGTGAGCGTAGCCCAGTACCACAGCGTGTAGTCTAGTCTGAAGAAGTATTCTACGAGGCTTGCAGGAGGCTCCGGGTCTACTAGTCTAATAGAGCCTCTCGCAACTTCACTGTACACTTCTCTAAGAACCCTCCAGTTAAATCCCCCGCGGTTTTCAATATACTCCTCTAGAGTCATGGATCTCCTGTTACTCAAGGATCTCACCACGATGTTACATTCACGTATAGGTGAACCCATCTACCAGTGTAAACCCATCCCTCCTTGCTGCGCGTCCATAGCTCGAAGACTAGTGCTGTGGTATTAGAGTCGCTTGTAGTATACACTGGTACCTCCACTCTAAAAGTAGTATTGGCATTATTCTCCAGGACACCGCTCCAGTAGCTGAGTGTAGGGAGAGGCGATGGCGTGGTATTTGATGGCAGTTGATCCGGTGTGCTAGCTATCTTGTAACGCACTTGATAGTAGACGGGGCTCCCCAAGTAGTTGCCGATGAATAAGCATAACTCGACTCTAGTATTATTGATCACGGTTTTAGGGTAGCCTCCTATAAGGCAGTCTTTACCCAGGAGTCCAAGAGCTATGAAGGGCTCAGTTTCAACCGGCTTTAAAAGGTATACTAAGCCTACCACTGAGGCTATCACGGAGACTGCTAGTATGACCGCGAAGACTTCTTCGTCGAGTAGCATGGAGCTACCGCCTCACAAGCCACCTCCTCTTAAGCTTAAACCAAGTGTAAATGTAGAAGCGGGGAAGCAGAAAGTATACTGCGAGAGGTATGGAGGCTATAATAGCAGCTTCAACCCCCTTTACAATTAAATTCCCCAGGTACACTGTGTTAGACTCTTCTTCGAGACCCGCTAGCACTCCTTCCGCTTCAGAGAGGAGTCTCTCAGCATCCTCGTATCTGCCTGCATCAATGTATTTTGCAGCTCTATCGAGGAGCGCTATGACTCCACTAACATTAACTCCTTTATCCTCTAGACTGCCGGCTCTAGCTAGGAGGTCGGCGAGCCTCCCCTCTAATACCTCTGTGCTGAGGTCTTGGTAAGCGGGGGATACCTGTATTAATGGTGAGAGCAGTAGTATCACTAGAAGGTAGGGTGTTAAATTCAACTATCCCACCACACATCTCACTATTTCAGCACAGCTGGAATAAAACTCTACCTTACTACTCATTTTAAACTCTTGCAACAATATAACCTCTCTCAGCTAGTATACTGGATAGAATCGAGTACTTTAAGCTGAGAGCATTAGAGTGCACTAGGTGGAATACGCTCTTCTTCCTAACGCCTGCTCGCTCGATGACATTAATTAAAGCGTTAGCGTAGGCTTCATAGTATTCTTCAAGCCCTCTGATGAAGCCCTTTGACTCGCCGAGTGGTATTCCTCTCACTCTCTCCCACGTATCATACGAGTAGAGTGGTGTGACATCCTCCTCGACGAGTAGAGTGTTTAATCCTAGAATTACATCTATCACCTTACCCTTAAAGAGGAAAGCGCCGCTCCTAGGGGTTTTAACGTAGAGGTAGGCGTCTCCACGGATACCTGCATGAGAGAGGAGTATACTGTATGTTGCCTGGAGTAGGAGGTCTAGTTCCATAGGGCTCACAGATGTTAGATCAGAGATAACAGTGACCTCGCCTCCACCCCCAGCCCCCTCTTCTTCACTGCTCCTAGAGTACTGTTTAACGTAGAGCTTCTCTACATCCTCGCGCACCATAGACCTCTTCCAGTATATGAGGTGAGGAGGGTCACCCGGCTGATAGTCTCGCAGGCCAATGTACTCGCCTCGGTAGGCTTTAACCGCGCTCTCAATGCTTTCAACAAGCCTTCTAGGAACTAGTAGAACAGCCTCTAGGATCCTCCCAGCTGAATCCTTTGTCGTCATCCCCCCGCTAATTCCTCCACTCTGTGCTCCACTAGAGATACCTCTAGCACTACTTGCAGCTAATACTACTCTGTAAACACTCGGTGATTTAAGATACGTGGAGTAGCGTTTAAGCACGGCTTCAGCTCTCTCCAGGATCTCAGCGACCCCGGGTACCACAGTGTAGTCTATGGTGTAGGGTCCGTGAGTGATTGATGCAAGCCCTCTGAGATCGCTGAGCCTGACTTCTACTCTAAGCTTATGGTGGCCTAGAATACCTGCTTTAATGATACGTGTCTCCTCGAAGCTGCTGTCTCTAATACCTGAGCTGGCAGTCCTGCCATCTAGGATAATACTGTACTTGAAGCGGCCTTTACACTCTACACGGGTATTCAGTGCTAGCCCTCCACCTAGACGCACAATGCTCTCAGAAGTACTCACCTTTACACTTGAATGACTCAGCCTTAAACCCTCTCTCACAGAGGCTGCCAGCGTAGCCAGCAGGATTACAACTGGTGCTATAAGCGACCTCAGGTTAAGCAAGTAGAGTGGCGTGAAGGCTAGAAGCGACACTAGAATCTTACGTGGAAAATCCTCTCTTGTATACAGCTTAAAGTAGTACAAGTAGCCTAGTAGCAGTACAGTAATAGATGCTACTTGGATAGTCAAGCTACCTTCAAGTATAATCGCTAGTAGAGTATACGCGTATGCTGAAATATAGACTAGGTGAGTAGAACCGGGTAACGCTAGCATCATTACGGCTAGCAGAGATACAGCTAGAGTGTAGTCTCTGCTTGAAAACACCACCAGTAGTACTCCGAGAGCTTCAGCAGCTAGTACAAGCAGCCTCCTCAAGGCTTCACCTCTCGTACAAGTAGTACAGTATCAATGCTAGAATAACCACCATAGCCACTACATAGAGGGGGGAGAAAGAACTCCCCCGCAGCATGCTCCTCAAGTATTCAACAGGGTCTCTGAAAACCTCGCTCTCATCAATTACGATGTATCTCCCTGCTGAAATACAATTAAGGAATCCAGTGTTATATTCCAGTACACTGTTGGCGAGAAGCCACGGCGTCGAGAACACTATGATGGAGCCTTCGCCAACCGGGATTCTAACACCCAGCGGAGAAGGTTGAATAGGCTCATCTAGGTCATAGAAGCTGTTGCCATTGGAATCCACGTATGAGAGAGGGCTACTCCACGCAGCCACCTCTACTCTACTCTCACGGGCCACCTCGAATACTGCAGGCTCGGGGAGAACGAGGGTAGCTTTACACAGAGTTGAGTTAGCTAGTACTAGGCTCTTGTCGCCTGCATTGAAGATAGGGTCGTACACGCTGCCTCCCAACACGATATTCAAGCCTAGGTGCTCGATGAGACTAGCAAGCATCTCTCTTGATCCATAGGCTAGAACTATGCCACCTCTCGCAGCGTATGCTTGTAGCTCGCTAACCTCTCCTTCGGTTAAAGCCCTCATTCGACTCACAATGAGAATTGACCCTTCTGCATCTACTCCACTAAGCTGGAGTAGACTCGAGACCCATCTAGTGTTCTCTAGTGAAGCTAGCTTCGAGTACCCGTTTCCACCTGTATTGTATATGCTGTAGGGTTTGCTCGACGGGATTACAGTTAGCAATACTATCCCTGTAGTCAATGCTAGCAGTAGTGTTACGAGGATTACAGGACTACTTCCTCCGCGCATTAACTACACCTCGGTAGAGCTTCTCGGCTTCAGGGAGGCTGGGCTTCCTCGTTGAGTACATGTCGCGTTCAGCTAAGTACATGAGTCTCTCAACGATCTCTTTAACCAGGCTTCTAGAGATAGCTGGGGAAACAGCACTTGAGTAGTGCTCTCTTAGTGTTTCAGGCGGGTAGGGTAGACGGGCTCCTAGTTTTGCAACAACATCATAGTAGAGCCTAGCTATCCTCGAGCCTAATCCTAGAGCATAGGGTTTCAGTATACCCTGATACTCTTTGAGTCCCGTGGGCCTAAGCCTGCTCGTCTTCCTCTTCACCCGGGTTAAAACTGTAAGAGCTCCCTGCATCACGTCCGCCACGCGTCTACGAAGCAGGATTCCTGAGACCAGTATTGTGGAGGCTGCAGCTGCCAGTGACATTGTATTAACTACAATGATGTTCTTCTCCAGAACTGGTGTTCTCGCTGTGTAAGCCTCGACTACAACTCTAATCACTACTGTGTTGAAAGGCAGGTAGCCTGCATGCATGCTCAGCGTGGTGGAGCCGGCTAACAGGCCGTTAAACAGTACTAGGTCTCCTGCATAAACTGTCACGTTAACTGGCTTATCCTCCTCGTTTACGAGAGTAAACCCTAGAGAGCCGAGTAGTGTGAATACGGGTGAATCTACCTGTAGGCTTATTCTAGGTATAGGTACCTGGTTAAAGCCGAGCGAGACACTAGTGCATGCAGGTAGAGTTTTTGCAGTAGCCTCCACGCAGAGCCTTAATGTAACCACCTGGTTTAGAGGCCTCTCTATACTCACCTCTAGCTCGTTTAATCCGGGTTTAAGTGTTATGTTAGCTACTCGCTCCCCGTTAATCTCGAGGAGTCCAGTATACTCTTGATCCGATGCTACTTGAACTCTGAGTAGACCTCTTGCAGCATCAATTACTGAAGCGTTTAATGTAATCTCCGGCGTGTAGTATCTAGCCTCGAGTATCCTGGAGACTCTTACTGTTCTCCCGGCGGCATCCAATTCTACTGTTAACACGAGCTTAAGCACCCCGCTCCTCACATCCCTGGTAAGCCCTTTCTCGTAGAGCTCTTTAGCTGAAGGTATCTCTAGTAGCACTCTATTCTCTATGCTACTGAAGATGGATCTCTCTACGAGTATTAGTGAAGGCCAGGTATACACGCTGAGAAACCTTGGAGTGTAGTTTCCACCTGCGGCTCTCAGCTCCACGTATACCTTCTCGCCAGGCTCGTAGTAGTCTCTAGGAGGGGATACACCGACTTCTATTACACCACTGTATACCTCAGTTAGAATCTCCAGGATCCCGCTGAGCTTGCTCTCCATGCTCTCCAGCTCCAAGTTTATTCTCTCGATGAGCTTGCTAGCCGAGCTACGGTCGCGTGAGCATGAAGCCAGGGTCTCCGCATACCCTCTTATAGATGTTAAACCCTGGACGACACCAGCGATCTTATAGTAGAGGCTTGAAGCATTGAGTACTCCAACTGGACTCGCAACCTCACCTACGACATCATAGTAGCCTAGTATTGTAGTCCATGTATCCCTGTAGAATTGAAGCTGAGGCATAGTAGCGTTAGCCATATACCAGGCTATAATTGAACCCTGAGGATCCAGCCCCGTAGCATAGTTAAGCGTCTTCTCGAGAACTGCAAGATGGTAGAGGCAGTCAACCTCGCTGTTAGCAGCCAGAGCGCCTGGCGACACGGCAGCAACTAGAGTTAGAGAAACTAAGAGGAGCAGGGCTCTACGCTGCCTCAAGGTGAAAGCACCTCGTAGACCCTGTAGGCTACAATAGCCATGAAAACAGTGAAGAGTATAATCGTGAGTAATCGACCCCGTGCCAGCGTGGAGGGGATAGGCTTGAGAATCGAGTATAAAAGCAGGTAGACGAGGATGTTGACTGCTAGGTATGTTGTAGCCCTCTTCTCACCTAGAAGGTATAGCCAGAGCCCGCCTAGCTCCACTAGCCCTGTGTAAAGCAGGAGGAATAAGTCGAGACGGCCCGCCACGCCTAACCCTCCCCTTTAAGCTCTAACCCACCACTGACTCTCACTGTTAGAACAGTACTTCTCGGTGAATCCTGTTTCTCAACGAGCTCTACTATCCTAGAGCCTGTGATCCTCGCTAGAACTGCAAGCGGGATGAGTACAGCTGGATTAACCGGGTACCCTGTGTAGCCTGCAAGAAGTGGTGAAACACCAATAACATGGATTCTGAGGAGGCCGCCTTCACTTTCAACTCTCACACTCCTGCATAAACCTAGCTCTTCAACTAGCACTGCGTTTAATGCCTCTTCAATGGCGTCATTAGACTCTCCTATGGCAGCCGGCACCTCTACGGGAACACTCACTGGTATAGCGTAGTAGGGGACTCCAGATGCAAAGCCAACACCTGGGTCAACGGTATCAGTGCACGCTATCTTACTGTATACTAGTGCAATATGGCTTCCTTTATCGATGGCGCAGAGCTTAGCGTCGAGTAGGTCTAAGTCTTCAAGCACGACTGTAGAGCCTGATACAATCATCCTAGTGTAGAAGTAGAGTGCTTCAAGTGATTCTCCTCGAGGAGCCGTCCCTAATACTACTAGTACCCCGCCGACAACACCGGTTGATAAAGCAATACCTAGAAGCCCTGTATCACTAATGCTAGTACTATAGAGTGCTAGTATTACAGATACAACTACAACGCTGAGCCCGAGCAGCAGGAACCCGCTCTCCACGCTACTTTGGAACCGGGACATTCTCGAGGGCCTCCCTAATGATAGCGTCTACTGTAACCCCTTCAATCTCATGCTCTCTTCTAAGCCAGACTCTATGTGCAATCACGTAGGGTAGAAGCCATTTTACATCATCTGGGATAACATAGTCTCTACCATTCATTAAGGCTAGCACTCTACTAATCCTCAGCAAGCTCACAGTAGCACGATGCGAGGGGCCGAGTGCAACAGAAGGATGGCTTCTCACATAGTTTACAAGTCTAACCATGTAGTCCATAACATGGTTCTCCACATGGACTAGCTCTTGGAGAACCCTCGCAGTCTCCTCAACCTCCCTGGGTGTTGTGACCTGCTCTACCGGGAGGGTAAGTATGACATCAGACCTGGAAATTATCTCGAATTCCTCCTCCATCGAGCCATAGTAGCTTTGAGCAGCAACAGCAAACCTGTCTGCAAGCGTCTCCATGAGCTGGTATGCACCGGTAGCGTGCTTAACGGGAACCTGAGTTGCTATAACCAGCAGGGGGCGCGGTAGCTGGTATGTGACGCCATCTATTGTAACATGGTACTCCTGCATAGCTTCTAGTAGTGCAGCCTGAGATCTAGTCGGCGTTCTATTGATCTCATCGAAAAGCAGGATATTAGTGAAAACAGGGCCCTGGACAAGCACTCTCTCTCCTCCAGGCCTGTATATGTGGAAGCCTAGAATATCACTTGGTAGAATATCAGGGTGCCCTTGTACCCTCCTATAGACTCCACCAATAGCTCTGGCGAGAGCCTTAGCTAGAAGAGTTTTACCAGTCCCAGGGTACCCCTCGATCAGCAGGTGCCCGCCTGAGAAGAGGGTTGCAACAGCGAGCTTGACGAGCTCGCTTTTACCAACATAGACCTTGGATACAGCTCTAATAACACTGTTAATTCTGTCTACAGCTTGATCAAGGCTGAGCTTCTCCAACTCGCTTGCACCCTAAAATACTGTCCAGCTAGACTAAGCTTAAGTATGCATCCATTAATAAGATTGATGGGATAGAGGTCTTATCGGAGCTCTCAACGCAGTCTGCTATTTTAAGCTCATCGTGTTCTTATAGAGAGGCTAGCTCCACTTCTCCGCGGGAGGAATCTTAGTAGCGCTTCAGCGAATGCTGGTAGAGTTCTTGTTTGAACCCACAGCCTCCCAGGTCCTTCAACCTCTACGACGAGGCCTTCCCCGCCGAGGATCGTTGACTTCAAGCCTCCGAAAGTCTTAATTCTCCATTTAAGTGATGGATCCATGGCTACGAAGTGGAAGTTGTCGACTGTAGCCTTCTCTCCTGGTTTAAGCGTGACTTCTTCTATAGCACCGTAGGAGTTTATGAAGACTACTCCATGCCCGGTAAGCTTGAGCCAGAAGAGTTCTCCTTCAGCTAGAACTCCTTTAAGTCCTCTCCATGCTACACTAACTTCTAGGCTGCCTGCATGCGCTAGTTAGCTTGTATCCTGCACTATTAGCTCGCCTTCAACTCTTACAGCTTTTATATCTCCAGGTGTCTCGGGCGCTATCCACACCTCAGCCTGGGATCTAGCTGTTATAGTATTGAAGAATAGTGATTCACCTCCTGCTAGGAGCCTTGCTATAGCTGATGTTAAACCCAGCGTGCTCGTCTTGACTTCAATATCGCCTCGATACATCATGTAGGAGCCTGGCTCGGCGACTATTGATTCACCCGGCTGGAGGAGTACTTTCAGAACGCTGTACGCGGGTGAATACTCAACCCTGTACTCCAAGTCTTCCACCGTATCGTGGTATGAAACGCTGTAATTTAAGCTTTTGAGCCCGCGTAGAGTAGTTGTCACCGTGGTGTATATGTTGAAGGTGTGTAGTGTTGAAGAAGTAAGATGGATTGACAGTGAGGCATCCCACTACGGTTTAAGCAGTATCCTCTTGATGGAGGAGGCTGCTAGTGCTATCTACACTGTTATCCTAAGAGAGTATGGTGTAGAAGGGAGGAGGTTTACAGTTGTAGCCGGGACAGGGAATAACGGCGGGGATGCTCTAGCTACTGCTAGAAGACTACATGCAGCTGGAGGTGTGGTTGAAGTCTTCGTGGTAGGGGATCCTGAGAGGATGACTGAGGCATCTCGATTCAACCACGAGCTACTCGTCAAGCTGGGAGTACCGGTTAAACACATCACGTCACCAGGAGACCTCAACGAGCTCGCAGAGTCTACTCGTAGAGCCGACGTAATTCTTGTAGGATTAATAGGGGTAGGCTTGAAGGGGGAGGTTTCAGGGATTCATAGAATGGTGGTCGAGCTGGTAAACTCGGCTGGAAAGCCAGTTGTAAGCGTTGATATCCCGTCTGGAGTGAACGGGGATAACGGCTTAGTTAAAGGTGTTGCAGTCAAGTCTACTGTAACAGTTGCTTTAGGATTACTCAAGTATGGTAACGTGCTCTACCCAGGATACTACTACGCTGGCAAGCTCTACGTTTCAATATTATCCTACCCGAGGAGCCTTATTGAATCAGTTAGAGTGGAGCTTAACACTCCTGTTAAGCCGCCCGAGAGGGTTAGATGGGGGCATAAAGGCTTCTTCGGGAAGCTTTTAGCGGTTGCTGGAGCCAGATACTACTATGGAGCTCCATACTACGTTGCGCAATCCTTCCTTAAGACGGGAGGTGGGTACTCTAGGCTAGCAGCCCCTAAGAGTATTATACCTTCTATAGCCTCAAGGGCCCCTGGAGTAGTATATATTCCATTAGAGGAGACGAGTGAAGGCTCCATTGCATTCTCCAGCATGGAGAAGATACTAGAAGCCGTGGAGAAACATGATATCGATATACTCGTGGTGGGACCCGGGGTATCATTAAACGAGGAGACACAGGAGCTGGTAAGAAGGCTTGTTGAAGCTGTAGACAGGCCTATTATAGTCGACGGCGACGGCTTAACAGCTGTCTCCAGGAATCTAGATATTATTAAATCCAGGAGGCATCCAACCATACTCACACCCCACCCAGCTGAGTTCTCAAGGCTCACAGGGAAACCCTTAAACGAGATACAGGAGGATCCTGTTAGAAACGTTAGAAGAGCATGCATGGAGCTTAACTCTTACATAGTCTTCAAGGGAGCTCACAGCATTATATGCTACCCTGATGGAAGAGCATTCATAAATATGACTGGGAACCCGGGGATGGCTAAGGCTGGTAGTGGAGACGTGCTCTCAGGGACTATAGCAGGAGTCTACGGTGCTGGATTGAGAGATCCAGGGTTAGCTACGAGAATAGGAGTCCTCATCCACGGGCTTGCAGGAGACCTAGCAGCAGAGGATGTCGGGGAGGACGGCGTGACACCAGACTTAATAATGGAGTACCTGCCTAAAGCCATGAGGATACTAAGAGAGAACCCGGAGTACATTACTAGGAGATACATGCCTATACAAGTCTAACTCTATTTTAAACCCCCTGCTCCTGAAGCCTGTGGTGGCGTGAGTGGAGTTAAAGCTTAACTATACTGTTAAGTCACTAGTAGATGTCTCACAGCAGCTCGAGAACGCGGGTTTAAACCCCTGGAGTACCAGTGCCGAGCTATCCCGCTACGACTTCGAGTCAATAGTCTACAGTGGAGTAGAGCACCCGAGGGTGACACCCTACGGCTCAGATAGCGGCACCTGGAGGAGGATTAATAATAGTGGAGGCTGCATAGCCTGGTTTAACGGGCTTCGTGTAGCCGCAGCCGGGAAAAACTATAGTATCACAGCTAGGGGGGAAGAGTACTATGCATCAAGGATTGCCGTGGGGAGTACTATAGGAGCACTCATAGTAGCATTCTACACAGGCAGGTATACATCTATAGCCTACTCTACTACTCGAAGTATTAGGGTTGTCGAGGATGCCTATAAAGGTATTCCAGTGGAGTGCTCCGCGGGCTTTAAGCTCTTTGCCTGCACGTTTAGAGATGGAAGAAGCCTAGTTATCTCTGAGAGCGAGCTCTGGGATCTAGGAGTACCTGCTAGAGCTATAGCCCTCCTCTGGGATAACTCAGCTCTAGTAGAGTCTAGTGGCTGGCTGGTGAAAACACGGCGCGGTGAAATAAAGCCTATTACCCTCGCTGAAGGCGTGTTCGCAGGCTTCAGTGGACAACAGCCCCTCTTCACTAAAAACAACCTGCTGGTTGCCCTTGAGGGTTCAAGCCTAGTTGAGATAGCAGGAGTTGAAAGCGGATTAGCCACAGGCTTCGGGAGCATAATAGTTATTGATAAAGGCAGGGTTCTAGAAGTCCTCAACCAGGATGGAGAGCAAGAGGCAGTACTAGAGAAGAGTAGCGATACTAGATGCTGGGCGTCTAGAAGCGGGATCCTCTGCTGCAGGGGAGCCTTCTGCGGCCTAGTAGAGCCTGGAGAAAGCTACTTGAAGCTTGAAGACATTAGAGGGGAGCCAAGAGACATCGTTGTCAAGGCTGCAATCCCAGTATGGGTTAACGGAGCCCCCATAAGAGGGGATAGTGCTATCATGCATCTAGGTGAATGCAGAGTACAGTCCTGCCGGTTGAAGGTAAGCCATCTCCTCGGGGACCTCCACTTAGAAACCCTGCTCGTAGACTCCTAGCCGAGTAACAGTGACGAGGGGTAGAAGACATGCTTCTAGTATCCTGGGAAAGCAAGGCTAATTAAACTCGGCTACAGGTAGCATTAGAGCGTGTAGTAGGTAGGTGAACTCGTGTTAGAGAGAAGATATAGTGATTACTACCTCGGCGAATCCCCCAGCCTGCGGGAGTACCGTCCCGTAGATTTGAACTCCGCTTGTAAACCTCGCGTTCAAAGGAATGTAGAGTGAGGATATCTGGGCAGGCGTAAACAACCCGAACCTGCCGACCACTACTGGAGCAGTATTCACCTGCACGCCGTCCACTAGTATCCGCGTTATGTTGACCCCCGTGTAGTAAGAGTAGATTGTAACACCCTGGATCACTCCACTCCCATTATACTCGAATAAAACGGATTCACGGGGAGTGTACTCTGGGTATACCACGTGAACCCTAGTGCTAGTGAATCCACTATAATCTCGAGTTAGAGTCTGCTCTAGAGGACTCCACGTGATGAAGCTTCCTCTCTCAGTGTAAACTCCTATGAAGGCGGCTCCCTGCGAGACTGCTGAAGCCACCTGACCTGGGAGAAAGTATTCTACGGTTTCACCAGGCTGGAGTCTTATACTAGTGTTATTCTCGAATAGTATGCCGGTGGCATCATAGACTAGGATGTCTCTCACCACCAGGCTTGTAGTAGAAGTAAGCTTTAATCTCTCACCTTCCATCTCCAAGTATACCTTCTCGCTTCTCCTAGCTGAATCAGAAGCAATCGTACTGCTTAACTCGCCTGTAGCCTTTAATGAATAGTTTACTAGTGCCGCGTAGACTCCTACCCCGGCTACTACTAGGAGTGATAGTAGTAGAACCCCGTAGACTTCAATTAAACTCTTCAACCAGTAATCACCTCTCCCTCCACAACAACCCCGTCAACCACCATGTAGACCGGGGGTGCTAGGTTAAGGCGGAGAATACAGGTTCTCGATACAGTGAGATCACAGTAGTCTAGTAGATTAAATTCAACGCCCTGTGAATCATATAGTAGCAATTGCTGCGGTGGTCTTTCAACATAGATGAGAATCTTGAATCCATTGTTATCCCTTAAGAGGTAGAGTACACCATGATTGTATGGAGTACTAGTATACTCTGTAATCCTAGCTCTAGATACAGCCTCGCTAGCCACGTAGACTATAGCAGGAGCTACAGCCAGCAGTATAAGTATAGATGCAACAATATTACTTACACTCCTCATCCAGGCACCCCCTGGGAACCCTCTCTTAAAGAGGAGTTTAATAGCGAGCCTGGTACTAGCTCTAGGCTGTGAGCAGCTGTCAAGCCTAACAGCACGTGGCTCTCATACTATCTCTACACTCCACTCACCGCTACAGGGCTTAGAGCACCACTCAATCAGGTTTTAAAGTATATAAGGTATGATGACTTATCAAGGGTGTTAAGCTAATACAGTAAGCATTCTACTCTACGACTACTATACTCTTTAAATCTCGAATTACGTGGACACGGACCCCGTAGACACTATATATATTCTCAGGGGTGAGTACCTCGTCCGGGCTTCCAGCTGCATATATTGCTCCATTCTTCATAATTAGGATTTTATCAGAGTATTTGTAGGCGTGTGTAAGGTCGTGTAGTGCCATGATAACCAATATATTCTTGGATCTCGCTAGCTTCACTATTAACTTCAATATCTCGATTTGATAGTATGGGTCAAGGTTAGCTGTTGGCTCGTCTAGCAGTAGGATTTGCGGGTTAGCTGCAAGAGCTCTTGCTATTAATGCTCTCTGGAATTCCCCTCCACTGAGCTCTGTAATACTCCTTGATAGTTTATCAGAGAGTTGAACTACTTTAATTGCCTCTAGTACAGCATCTCTATCCATCTTGGTTGGAGTGAAAGCTATATACGGCTTCCTGCCAGTCATGACGAAATCATATACTGTTAGTGGCTGTATTACATTAAGTCTTTGTGGAACATAGCCGATAAGTTTTGCAACTTCAAGTCGTTTAAAATCCTGCAGGTTTTTACCGTCAACGTAAACCGAGCCCTGCTGGGGTTTTAGTATACCATCTATAACTTTAAGCAGAGTAGTCTTCCCTGAAGCGTTAGGGCCGACAACAGATAGAACCTCGCCTTTACATACCTCGAAGGTTATATTGCTGAGAACCTTGAAGCTCCTGTACCAGAATTCAACGTTATTAATCTTTAGGTACACCATGCTTACCGCCGACAAGAAGCACTATGAGAAGGGGAACACCGATAATTGTTGTTGTTATGCCAACCGGCAGGACTACTCCGGGAATTACACTCCTCCCTACGATATCAGCGGCCAGTAAGACTATAGACCCTAAAATAGCTGATGCCGGTAGGCTTTTTCTTGCAGACCAGCCAGTGCAGAGCCTGGCCATGTGTCCTGCTAGAAGCCCCACGAAACCTATAACTCCAGTAAAGGAGACGGCTACCGCGGTTGCTAAGGCGACTGCAAGTATTGATACAACTCTGAATATCTTTGGATTTACGCCACTTGAAGATGCTATATCATCTCCAAGAGATATGAGGTCTAGATCGATAGATTTAGCGGTGAAAGCAAGTAGCAAAATGAATGCTACAGCTGTTAACCCCCAGATTTCTACCCATGATGTCCTACCTACATCACCGAAGGTCCAGAAAACTAAGGCGGCTACAGCTATCTCGTTAAAGAATAAGTACTGTAGTAGTGAAAGTACAGCTTGAACAGCAAAGGACATGACGGCAGAAACAAGCAGTATGGAGTATACGGAGAGCCCTACGGCATATGCTAGTAGAAGAATTAATAGAGCTTGCATGGCTGAGAAAGTGAATGCTAGAATGCATACCGTGTAGGGGTTCTCAATAATTAATGTGGCAGTAGCTGCTGTGCGTGATCCAATCATCGAGCCGCCCTGCAATAACATGATTGCTATACCAGCACCTAGTGCTGCCGCGCTCTGAATTCCCAGTGTATAAGGTGATGCTAATGGATTGCGTAGAAGATATTGTAGAATAGTACCGCAAGCACCTAGAATAGCCCCTACAACTATGCACGTAGCAGCCCTCCTTAATCTTAAATCCACAACGATTTTCACAATCTTATCGCTACTCCCTAAAACAATAGTCTTCAGGGAGTCTAGTGGCTTTAGAGAATACGAGCCAATTGAAACCGATATCAAAAATAACATGAACATTACTGTAAATAAAGAAACATAGGTGATGAAGACCCTGTTCACCTGGACCCCCTAACTCGAGAAGAGATCTGATATATTCCTGTACCCCTCATACCCGCCCTTCAGGAAGAGATCATATATTGGTTTGCCTACGAACACCCTGAATATTTCATCTGCCTTCTCGGCTGGGTCGATATCTGCAAACCTTTCTGGGTAGAGCACTTTACCTATGTAGTAACTATTCGCCAGAGCCACTGCGATATTGCAGTGATAGTAGTTGTAGGGTAGGAGCCCGTACACTCTTCCCTCTCTGAATGCTTTAAGGCTTAGATACTTTGATGGCTCCTTCTTAAAGTCTGGTAGTATTACAGGTTTGAGGCTATTCTCATCGATGAATATTACATCAGGCTGCTCCTTAAGTAGAGTTTCAAATTGTAGGGATAGAAGCCCTTGTGTTTTAGCGTAAGCATCAGATATGCTCTGAGTCTTCAACCATACGAGCGGTGGGTATGGTGATTGCGTGGCTGTAAACGGCTGGAGACCTCTAGCTGAAACTCCTCCAACATATACTTTAACTGCTGTTGTGTTTAAACCTTCAACTCTGCGGCTTAAATCAGCGAGCAACGACCTGGTGTATGCTATTAGTTGCTGCGCTCTCTCCTCTCGGTTTAAAGCTTTACCGAGAATCTCTATTGCTTTATAGAATAGCTCGAGATCAGGTGATGTAGCTGGAGTGTAATCTAAAACTATTACAGTTGCATTTATTCTCATTTGCAGCTCGTCGGGGTTGTAGAAGGACAGGTAGGCTGTATGCATGATTACTAGCTCCGGCTTCACGGATAATATGAGCTCGGGATCCGGTGGGTTACCAGGCCCCCCGGGACCAATTTCAGGTAGCTCCTCGATTTTCTCCTTTATAGCCATAGCGTAGTCTCTTCCAACAACACCCCAGGTTTTCTCTGCTTTCTCAACACCGACAACCAGGTCTACTGCGTTAAGATATACGATGAGGCGGAGCATCCCAGGCCCGATTGCTACAATCCTCGATATATTTCTCGGCAGGGTTAGAGTTCTATTCGCAAAATCAGTTATCGACACGTATTCAGTTTGTGCAGGAGGCTTTTCTCCTAAACCACTCTGTACTTGCGGATATAGCAGGTAGGCTACAGTTACACTAAGAACTACAACTATGATTAATGCTATGGCAAGCTTCTTCATTTTATTCACCATTCAGCTTCACTATTCCTCTCCCAATAACAGCATAGTATGGTTTTCCAGCACACCTCAGGCAATAGTCTCTTCCAGAAATACGGACAGCTCTACTTGCCATCACGAGTTCACCGCACTTACAGCACCGTACATTTCCAAATATTGGCGCCCGCTCGATCGGCTGAACCTTAACCCGCTCAATTTTAAATTCGCTTTTAGGTATCTCAAGCATTTTATAGCCGATTTCCTCCCACATTTTTAAGAGGAGCTTTCTCTCCTCCTCCGATCCACTTCTTTTTACAACAACTTTATCGAAGAGCTCAAGCGCGCTCTTAGGGAAATAACGTTCCTTAAGTCTCTCTGCATCAATGTAAACTCTCACTCCATCCCAGCTACCCCTCTTCACTAGAGTAACTGCATTCTTACCTAGATCGAAGTATATCAGGCTATTATTACCGAAAGTACAGCCTGTCACCACCTGAACACCATCTGCAAAACAATTGTTACACTCCACTATAGCCAGCAAGTCCTCTTCAATACTTTCATAAACCCCCAGCTTTTTAACACCGAGATGTTCCATAGCTAGTATTGAAGCCCTTGCGCCAAGAACAAGAAAGGGACATATATGACCATGGAAATCTCTTAGTTTCTCAATTAAGACCTCCTTATTCACTTCTCCCACCTAGTATTACTTTTCCATGAAAAAGTAATACCAGAGGATAAGAGTTTATAAGTTTTTCGGCTAGCATTCAACGAGGGGGTTTTCCGCGGGCTCATGGAATGCTAACAACACTCTCAGTTCAAAACAAGCAAAACTAAGAGGAGCCTCTCGCGGTAGCAAGACACGACGATCAATTCGTTCGTTAAAAACAAGCAAAACTAAGAGGATTGTATCCTCGAACTCGGCGAATACACCAGCAAGGTAAGTTAAAACAAGCAAAACTAAGAGGTTTACTCTTCCACTACCTGTACATCGGGTTGTTCCTTCAAGTTTAAAACAAGCAAAACTAGGGGAGGGGGAATACGGTTAGTTTTAGTTGTTTTACTCCTTTTTCTTTCATTAGTTTTCTAGCTAAGTTCTGGATGACTTCTGCTTCACCTATAACAGCTACTACTTCAAAGCAGTTTCGTTCATCTATGTGAATGTGTATTGTTGACTTAATTACATTGGTGTACTCGTGTTGTATGTCTGTTAGTGTATCTTTCACTCTCTTGTGGTCGTAGAGCATGAGGATGGCGCCAGCTACTACTTCTTTTCCACGTTTCACTGCGTACTCCGATAGAAAGTTCTGCATGGCGAGCTGGATTGCTCTTGAACGCTTGTAGCCCATGCTCTTAACAAATTCATCGAAGTCTCTTAGTAGTTTAGGTGGTACCGAGACACTAAATCTCTTCACGTTTTCCCTCTTCATAGTGTTCTCCCAATATTATGCAAATACAGGAAATATATAAATGGATTAGTGCTACTAAAACACTGGAAAGTAATACTGAGTTAGGTGGAGTGGTATGCATATACCTGATGGATTCCTGGATCCAGTATCAGCGGGAGCTACCTATGCTATATTCGTGGCATTTGCTGTCTACGCGTTCAAGCGTGTAAAGCTCTCGTTGAATCCTGAGAGTGCTCCACTAGTCACAGTTCTAGCAGCTTCTATCTTTGCTGCTCAAATGCTTAACTGGCCGATACCCGGCGGGACATCGCTTCACTTTGTTGGTAGTGCTCTAGCTGGGATACTGCTTGGCCCCTGGCTTGGATTCCTTGCTCTCTTCCTAGTGCTCTTAGTGCAGTGCCTAGTATTCCATGATGGAGGTATAACAGCGCTTGGAGCTAATGTGCTTAACATGGGGATTATAGGTGTTCTCGTAGGCTATGCTCTCTACAGGGTTATCGTGAGGAGGTTTGGAGCCTCAAGTACTACTAGAGCTACTGCTGCGTTTCTCGCTGGATGGGCTAGCACGTTGATCGCTGGCTTAGCGTGTGGTGTTGAGATAGGGCTCTCACCTTCAACCCCTTACGGGTATACGGTGACTATCCCGGTAATGGGGGGCTGGCACGCTGTCCTCGGGGTTGTTGAGGGTGCTATTACAGCAGCTGTAGTAGAGTATATTGCAGCGAGATCCCCGGGGTTGATTGCAGCTGAGAGGTGGTGAACGTGAAGATATCAAAGGTATTGCTGGCTATAGTAGTCTTAGTGCTTGTTAGCCCAGTCTTCGGCGTGATACTAGCAGACCTAGTAGGCTACCATGAACCACTGGATCTCGCTGCTGAAGCATTAGGCCTCAAGGATATCACAGAAGAAGTTAACTGGACGCCTCTCGTAGACTACAGGATTCCAGGTCTCCCAGACACTATTGGCTACATTGTATCAGGGTTTATTGGTGTAAGCATTATACTAGCCGCGGGATACATCCTATCGAGGATGGTGGCAGAGGGTTGCAGGGGCTCACAGCACGCTTCATCGAGGAGTTAAGAGAGGTTATGGAGGCTTTAAGCACTGGATCCCCTGTTTTCTCCTTTAATCCTTCAGTAGCTGTTGCCTCGGCTGTAATTCTCGCTTCAACAGCATCTTTCACTCGGGGTCTTCTCGCACCCAGCCTAATACTACTGGCATCCATACTCCTCGCCTTCCTGCTTAAAATAGACTTGAAGGCGTGGGTTAAACCTGTGGTATTCATCGCTATTCTTGTTGGACTAGCTTCAACACCACTACTCTTCACCACCCCTGATTCAACGGTAGCTGTGATTCCACTAGGCTCGCTAGCTCTTAGGGTTTCATGGAGCGGTTTAAGAGAGGCTACCGCTTTAACTCTTAGAGCAGTAGCAGCTACATCATCTCTTACAGCTATTCTATTGTATCTCGGGTGGCGTGGCCTTGTTGAAGGACTCCGAGGCCTCCACCTTCCCCGTGAACTAGTATTTATGACTGGACTACTAGCTAGATACATTCCCTTATTTCTCAGTGATGCTCTCTCAATGATGGCGGCGAGGGAGGCGAGGATTTTAAAGCCTGATAGAAGACTCGCTTTTAAATCAATATCATCGATTATAGGTGAGCTACTGCTCCGAGGCTATGAGGTAGCGTGGAGGCTGGAGAAGGCTGTTAAAGCTAGAAGCTTCAACGGCTCGTATAATAGTGTAGGATTTCGTGTAGGCTTCAGTGACATCGCTCTACTAGGCTTCACGCTAGCATTAACTACTGTATGCGTGATCCTAGAGGTGTTGTAGATGCTCCTCCAGGCCTCTAACATCTACTTCAAGTATCCCGATGGAACAGAAGCTCTCCGTGGAGCAGGGTTTGAAGTCGACTCCTGCGAGGTTGTAGCACTACTTGGAGCTAATGGAAGCGGTAAGTCAACTCTACTCATGGTTGCAGCCGGCCTCCTCGAGCCTACTAGAGGAGAAGTATTGTTCGACGGGAAGCCTTTGAGAGAGCAGTTACCCTGGGCTAGAAGACATATAGGAGTACTCTTCCAGAACCCTGACGACCAGCTCTTCAACCCGACTGTACGCGATGAGATAGCATTTGCTTTACGGCAGCTAGGCTACAGCTGCGAGGAGACCTCTAGGAGGATACATGAGGTGGCTGTTAAGCTAGGCGTGGAGGGCATCCTCGATAAACCCCCCTACAAGCTTAGCTTAGGCGAGAAGAAGAGGGTTGCACTAGCATCAATACTAGTCTACGAGCCCCGGCTGCTACTGTTAGATGAACCTTCAGCAAGCCTCCCACCTAGAGTAGTTGAGCTCTTAGAGCGCTTAATCAGAGAGTGGAGGAGGGAGTGCAGGGCGGTTGTAATAGCATCACATGACGTCGACTTCGTAGCCCGTATCGCTGATAGAGTATACCTGCTGGATAAAGGCCGAGTTGTAGGTAGGGGAGCAGCCCGCGAGCTACTAGGAGATGAGGAAACTCTAGCAGGCATTGAGCTAGCACCTCCAACACCAGTTAGAGTTGCTAGAATGCTCGGGTACACGGGTAGCCCTCCCGTAACTCTAGAGGAGCTAGTAGAGCTTGTTAGAGGATGCTGCCTACCCAGGGCTTAATCCTAGGGTTCCAGTGGTACTTGAAGCCTAGTATCCAGTTTTACAGGAGAGCATAGAGGGCTGTAAGCACCCCGGGTATTAGGGTACTAGTATTCCCTCCCAGCACTAGCTTAGAGGACGTAAAGCCTACTACCAGGAGGCTTACGTAGGCTATAGTAGTCATCGGTGCAGGGGAGAGCACGGCGAGAGCCTTAAGCAGGAGGGGTGTGGCGAGGGCGGCAGCAAGAACTACGGTTACACTGTGAAGGTACGCCCATAGAACCCTAGATACCTCGCTAATAAACAGCGCGAATAAAGCGTAGATGTCAGGGTCGACGTCGCCGAGCCCTCTCTGGAATCTAATAGCCTCGAGAGTATAGTCTACAAGCCATAGTCTAACTCTTCTTGATGACACAGCCTTCAGCTTCTCGCTCCTATAGAGGTGAATAGACCTGTAGACTCTTGCATGCCTTAAGAGATCCTCGAGGATAGATTTAAGCGCGTGGATTCCTATGAAGGCGTTTATTACTGCAATTAAGCCTGGAGCACCGAGGAGAATTGACGCTATGCTGGTAGATAAGATTACCTCCCTGCTCACTGAAATATTAAGTGCTTGAAGCACTAGTGGTGCTAGCAGTACTAGTAGCCCGGCAGCCTCTAGAACAGCTAGAATCCTAGAGTACTTCTCCTCTACTACGATTCTCAAGGGGAGAGGGTAGCCTGGTATTAATACTACTCCAGCTACACCGGTAGCCACGAGGACTGCGAGAGCCTGGCTTACAACCACTGGATCCAGGATTACCGAGAACCCTGCAGTTAAAGCTGGCACTGAAGCTGATACTACAGCAATTACCACCCCGATCTCACCTCTCTTCTCAATCATCCTCGAGACCCTGACCCACGAGTCTCTTAGGACTTCACTTGCACTCCTCAGCAAGTATTCTACTACAACGCCGGCTGAAAGCGCTGAAAGATACTCTGTGAAGAACACTCTAGTCCTACCTCTAGATAGAGCAGGCAGGTAGTGGAGGGCTTCTCCAGCACTAGTTAGGCCTGCAAGCCCGGTGAATCTTTCACCTAGTATCCTAAACCCCTTGAAAACCCTTGAATCCTGCAGTCTCCTTAAGAACTCTAAGGGCTCCAGGCCAGTCCGGCAGACTGAGGCTGAAGCCACTATGAAGAAATCTAGCTCGTCGTCTACTCGCTTCCACAGCTCTCTAGCTGAAGCTAGCTTCTCGACGACAAGCCAGGCTGGTGCTACAACCACTGGTAGAAGAAGTAGTGTTGTATAGGCCTCTAGACCCGTGTACGCTGATAGCAAAAGCAGTAGGATAGCGGCGGGTGGGGAAGCTAGTGATGCAAGGAGCTCTAGCTTCAACCGTTTAAAGGTTTTCAGCGATGGATTCGTGGTTAGCGCAGCCTGCTTGTAGCGCGAGAGGAGAGTAGTTGCAAGCCTTCTAAGATACTCCATGAAGCCTCACGCTCCTCTCTAACAGCTCCTCGAGCTTAACGCTTACACCATCCCGCTCTCTAACCCATACGTCAACGTAGCCTACACTACCATCACGGTTCAAGCGGAGCTCTGAAATTCTCTTCAACACTCTCCTAGGCTTACTGGAGAAACCCATGAATGCTATCGCTGTGAACATGCTTACCTGCTGGGGTGTTAGACTTATAGGGGGAGAAGTAAGTCTCGCTATAACCTCCTCTGGACTACTCCCATGGAATGTGGTCAAACCAGCCATTCCCGCCAGCATTGCTTGAACTAGTACTCTTGCTTCTTCGCCGCGTGTTTCCCCGACAACTATAAGCCTCGACGCCGACGACCTTAATGCTGCTTTAGCTAAATCGAATAAGCTGACTCGGAGAGCCCCTATCTCCACGCTGACATACCTCGCCCAAGCACTATCCGGTGGAGGATCTATTTCACCTGTATCCTCGATTACCACGATCTTCCAGTCCCTGGGTATGTAGGAGTAGAGTATCGAGCGGAGAAGCGTTGTCTTCCCGGATCCCGGGGGCCCAGCGATAATCAAGCTGAAGCCTCTTCCCATTAGAATCCTAATGTACTCTGCAATACTTTCTGGTAGCACTCCTTCACCTACAAGCTTTTTAATAGATGGAGGCTTCGAGGGCTTCTTCCTCACAACTATCTCAGGACGGCTTTGCGCTACAGTAGGAGAAACCATGTGTACCCGGTGCCCGCCATCCTCTAATGGTAGCTGGGCGTCAATGATTGGGTGAGAGGTGGAGATATAGGTTCCACATCTTAAAGCGATCTGCTGCTGTAGCTCTACTAGCTCCTCCATCGAGTCCACCACTATGTTAGTCTTAATGAAGTCTACTCTCGGATCACTGCATACCAGCTTGTGTCTAACCCAGACAGGCCCAACCCCTGAGATCGATACATCCTCGATTAGCGGATCCTCAAGGAGTACTTGAAGCTCCTTGAAGCCTAAGAGTACTCTAAGCAGGTATAACACCTGGGGGACACTGCTTCTCTCTAACCCTAGAACCGTGGATACTGCATCGCCTGGGTCAACACCTTTACGCATCACTAGGATTAAATCTTCTAGTCTCTCCTCAACCCGCTTCACAAGATCCTGGTTTATGAGTAGTACTGCCTCGTATAGGTATCCCTCACTACTCCTGCGTACTCTTACTCTATAGCCTCCTACAGTATACTCTGCTAGAATACTATTGTCCCCGGTAGCTTCGGAGGACACTCCAGGCACCCTGAATAAGAGGTGGCTGGAGAGGAAGAAGGAGGTTAAAAAACTAGCTGCCGGTAGCTGTGATAACCTGGGTTCTCCCAGTGGATACATCAGTAACGCTAACAAGTACATTGGTAATAGATGCCCCCTGTGGTAGTAGCAGAGTGAAGACTATCTCAACATCGCTTCTACCTTGAGCTACACGTGGCTCTATAGCCGGCGAAACCTGGCTACCATCCGATAGAATAGCGGTTACACCTGTCACATTAATACTCGTGGATAAGAGGTTACTTACAATTAAGACAACTACTGCTCTGTTAGGAGCAGTATAGGAGACACTATACCTAGCTATAGCTGTATCCATGGAGGGAAGCCTAGAGACCTGTGAATCCACGAAGAGCTTTACACCAAAGGCGGCTGCAACAGCAATCATCACCATTACTACAACAGCTGTCACCTCGCTTACAGCCTTAAGGTGTCTACTAGTCATCACGCACCACCATCCTGTAGTGGCATCTAGGTGTTAAATAAGGAGCAGCTTAATGGATAGCTTAGACTAGAATGGAATCCTTAGAGATATTAACCTGGATTCAGCAGGAGAAGAATTAGAGGTGGCTCGATGTCCTATAGACTGCTCTACCCTTTGAGAACATATCTTATATCATCAGGTGTCTACCCGGAACACTATGATATAATGGCTGCAGACTGGGTTACAGTGGTTTCAGCAAAACCATTCATAATAGCAGTCTCAATATCCCCTGAAAGATATACTTACAGGCTGGTTAAAACTCACAGGGAGCTCGTGGTGGCTGTACCAGTATTAGAGCATTTAAGTGATGTATGGGTGCTGGGAAGTGAAAGCGGCCCTAGTAAACTGAGTAGAGTTAAGTTGAAGTTGAAGAGAGGTGCCGTAGTGAAAGCCCCTGTGATCGAGGATGCAGTAGCAAACTTAGAGTGCAGGGTCGTAGAATCCAAGCTGTACGGTGACCACGAGCTCTTCATAGCTGAAGTAGTATACACTCACAGGAAACCAGAGGTGTTCACGGGTGGAGAACCCTCCCTGAAGTACCATTTCATCCTGCATCTAGCTAGAGATGAGTTTACAACAATAGAGGGTAGAGTCTACAAGCCGTGATACCCTTGGACACGTATTGCAAGGATTAATGCTCAGTTATTCAAGCCCGCCATACATCACAATTCAGCTACGGCCACACTACATCATCTAGTACTAGCTAGTATACTATGACGCCTTTAAACTATTTTTACACTCCGCTATTATTACTCTGGTTTTCAGGGCCCGGGTTAATAGAGATGAACCTTGTGCTCGCGGGATTCCCGCGCAGGGAGAGTAGTTTCCTAAGACTCTCCAGCATGCTAGAACAGCTTCTCAAAGAAGTGAGAGTAGTCTACCTGCCTCTACCCATAGATGTCTGTAGAGAGGTAGTTGAAGTAGCATCCAGAAGGAAAGAGTATGATCCAGGAGGAATCTCGAATTATATTGGTGCATCCCTCGAGAGACTGTGGAGGCCTGTACTGGGGAAGCTGGCTGTAATCCTCGGTAGCCCAGGTTTTCACCACACCCTGCTCTCATGCTTGTATGATGAAGAATTCAAGAGAACCCTTGAGGATAGGGGTGGGAGGCTTGCATACCTGCTATTCAAGGCTAACGCTTACGGTAAAGTGAGCTTGGATGAATGGATTGACGTGTTCGCGGATAGAGAGCCTTCCAGCCATCTCGAAGCGCTGAGAGCAGTAGGCGGATCGAGGGCTGTATACTTGACGGATAGATACAGGGATATAGTAGAGGCTGAGCAGCAGCTAGCAGGAGTTAAAGCTTGCTTCATAGAGGATTTTACTCCAACACCACTTGAAGTAGTAGACATAATAGTTAATGTTAGAAGGGATCTCCTCCCAGCACTCAGAGAAGCTGTTGACTGGTCTATAAGGTACCTTAATATTCTTGTAAGGTCTTCAAGTTTCGATAAAGCATATGAAGTAGTAGCCGGGGACAGCGCGTATAAATCCATGCTGAGGAAACTAGGGTTAAAGGTGTTTAGAGAGCCGTGTACTCGGATGGGTTAACGTGCATCCAGCCTGAAGCGAGTCCTACAGCTCTTTTACAGTAAACCTCTAGCTATCCTGTACACGAGTATAGCTTATGCGTGGGCGACGAGTATACCAGGGAGCTAGCTTCCAGTAGCCTTCTTGCAGAACTCGTCATCCCGTACACACTTGAGCCTAAAGCGAAACCCTTTAAAGTGTTATCCCTGTACAATGCTATCACGCTGCTCCTACACTTGTAGCTACCGCTCAGTAATCCTCTAACTGCTTCGGTATCCACGTGTATTGAACCCGTGTACATGCTTAGATAGTACAACTTCTCGTCTGCTACTATTCTACTCCCATTAGCATACGATTCGAGGAAGCCCGCTAACTCTAGATCACTACGAGTGTAAAGCCAGTAGAAGCTAACAGTATCATAACCTGCAAGCAATTGTAGCATGATCACTGAGGCTACAGCAAGCCCGAGTATGCTGTAGGCTTTCGATGCCCTCCCCTTAATGATCGAGAAGCCTAGGTAGAATGAAAGATAGTTTAAAACCCTGTGGATGAGGCTCCCTAACCCCGGTGATGTATAAGCGTAGATGAGGGCTCCTGACACGGAGATAGCTGTCGCCGCACTTATAGTACTATCTTCTCTAGGTGTTGAGAGGAGTATGAGTGAGCCTGCAATGTATGGTAGTATGCCCGCTGTATCATAATTGTAGGGAGTCATGTGGAGGAAGCTTGCTGCAACCAGCACTGTAATCGAGGCAATAAGGGTTAAAACACCTAGCTTTACGCCTCTAAGCCTCGGTGAGTCAAGCCTAGCGAAAACGTACAGCGAATCAAGGATCGCAAAGAACCCTAATACCCCTAGTACGCTCGGATACTTGACAGCTACTGAGATAGATTTCGAGGCTAGAAGCTTCATGTAGGCTAGTGATATAGGGGCAGCTATACTCGTGTAGAGTAGAGCCTTCAACACTAGTTGCAGGGAGGAAGCCCGGTCCCTCAGGTACTTCAGTAGACCTATTAACACTGTATTAGCAAGGATTGAAGCCTCCATGACTGCTGAGAGAGGGTGTGAGAGGACCTGCGCTAGAGATGCCAGCGGGAACAGCACTAGCAGTGGTTTAAGGCTACTTGAGGAGACTACAAGCAGGATTGTTGAAGCCATAATAGGGTAGGAGTAGACTTCTTTCAGTGTAGCTGAAGTAAAGACTACAAGGGAGGGGAAGGATGCCATCAGGATAGCTGAAGCAATACCTCCGCCAAGCCTCTTCGATACAGCATAGAAGCATAGTATCAGCGCGGTATTCAAAACCATAACCATTAATACAGCGTAAACACTACACAAGTCTACACCTGCAACCAGGGAGAGCATGCTCGAAGAGAGCATCACCCCCGGCCACCTATTATGGTAGCCGTCGAAAACTCTATCATCAAATACCTTTATACTGCTATTGGAGGCGAGGATAACACTATCCTTAATTAGCGGCCAGGTATCAGTCGAGAAAACCGTGTAAGTCCATAGGAAGGGTGTTAAGCGGAGAAGCACTAAAACCACTAGTGCAACCATCAAACTCTTATTCAAGCTTTAAGCACCACGCTGCACCTAAGGCTACGTGCCCGCTGAAGTTGGCTCTCACTCTTTTTAATACTAGTAGCGGATAGTTAATATCCTTAGCTCTCCTTTCACAGTTAAAGCACTCCTAGACTTCAATCTATGCTGTTAACCGCCTGAATATACCAGTCTTCAACCGCAAGGTAATGCCTGATGACGGCTAGGGGGCACCTTGAAAGTATTCTGCTAGGCTGTCGAAGCTTACTCTACGAGCAGTTAGTGGTATACCGATCGGCATTATGTATAGAGGGGTCTCCCCGCCGTCTACTCCGATGATACTTGAAACATCTCTATCTCTGAAGGCTCCTATAGCGACAGTACCGTAGCCTAGTGAGGTAGCCATTAAGTAAATGTTCTGGGAGGCGTGTCCTGCCTCCATTGGAACGTACCTTAACTCTCCTCTCCTCCCGTACACACTTGTAGTCCTCTCGTATATGGCTGTAAGCACGATGCTTAAGGGAGCGGTGGCAACGTACTCCTGTGTTAACGCTGCTCTACTCAGCTCTCTCCTAACATCCCCTCGCTTCAGTAACACCATGGTGTGCTTCACATTATCGTATCTATAAATCCCGGCTTCAATGAAGCCCTCGCTACTAAGCAGTCCGTTAGAGCCTACTGCAACGTAGACTCTGAGAGGGTATGTGGCGCCGGCACTAGGAGTAGTCAGTAAGCCTTCCCTGGGCTCGCTTACCCCGTAGGAAGCCCAGAGGATTAAAGCTAAATCCTCGAGTTTAACCGGTTGATCCCTAAACTCCCTTATACTCCTCCTAAGCAGTAGGGCTTCTTCAACAGTAAGACTGCTAACCCTTCGGGGATAGGGGAGCTTGATCACAAGGCTCAAAGAACCCACCACTACATTAACTCTTACATGACCCTGTATATAAGTTGTCTTCTGCTAAACGCGTAAATCTGGGGGTAGAGTAGTTGAAGCTAGTTTATGAAGTAGAAACAACAATTAAAATCTTTACTAGAGTGAATCTTGAGTGACACCAAGTACTGCGACTTCCTAGTGTATCGGCACTTACGCTTTGAGCTGATCGCAGGCTTTGCTTATTGGAGTCTACTACTTAGTCTACTGCTCTACCGACAAGCTCTTCTAGTCTACTGTACCCTAGGCTCTTGATCCACTTGAGTAGTCCATCTTTAAGTTCAGCTACTATTCTACTGTTGTAGAGTAGTGCTGTGCCTACCTGGATGGCTTTAGCACCTGCTAGTATTAGCTCAGCTGCATCAATCCATGTGGAGACTCCTCCAGCCCCTATTATCTCAGGCTTATACTCCTTGTAGACGTCGTAGACTACTCGGACAGCTATTGGATGTATTGGGGGGCCTGAGAGACCTCCATGCTTATTGCTTAGAATAGGCTTCATGACGTAGACGTCTATTGCCATAGCCTTAATAGTGTTGATTAATGTTAGCGCTCTAGCCCCGGCTTCAAGTGCTCTACCAGCGGACTCCACTACTCTATCACTTAACCCTAGCTTAGCTATCACAGGGATGCTTGTAATCGAGGATGAATTCTTTACTATCTCGTATACTAGGCTTGGATCGCTTCCAAGCTCTAATCCATGGCCTCTTACATGAGGGCAACTTAGATTTAATTCTATAGCATTTACACGTGCCTCGCTGGCTGCCTCTACAAGCTTACTGAATTCTCGTGGACTCGAACCCCCTATACTGAGAATCAATGGTTTACCTAGCTCTCTAGCCTTCTCAGCTAGAGGCCTCACAGCTTGCACTCCAGGGTTTGCTAAGCCTACAGCGTTGAGTAAGCCCTTGTTCCTCAACTCTACAGTTATGGGTGGAGGGTATCCTTCCCGCGGCTCAAGTGTTATAGTTTTTGAAACCAGCACGGAGAAACCGTAGCCGGCGAGTACTTCAAGGTGCTCGGGCTCAGAGCCTAGTATCCCGCTAGCATTCATAACTGGGTGTTCAAGTCTTAACCCAGCTAGGTTAACTATGAGTGCCTGGTTCAAATATACCCCCTTACATCACTGCACTTGAATACTGGACCATGCCTGCAGAGAAGTAGCTTATGGGGTTTCAAGGTACAAGACCCGCAGACGCCTATACCGCATTTAACGTAGGCTTCCACGTTAACGTATACATCGATACGTTCACTGAGAAGGTTGCAGGCTTCCCTTAGGAGACCCCGTGGCCCGGATGCTATAATAGCATCCCATGCATCAGGGTTTTCTTTCACGAGCTTCACTGCGAGGTCGGAGGCTCTGCCGCAGTATCCTATACTACAATCCTCTGTGGCCACCCATACCTTACCTTTCAGTTCTCTCACTACTCTCAGTGGAGTGAAGAACTCGCTACCTCTTCTCACACCCCAGGCTAAATCCACTGTCACCCCCCTGCCAGCAGCCTCCTCAGCTAGGTAGAAGAATGGAGCTACACCGGATCCACCAGCTACAAAGAGTATCCTATTATAGCTCCAAGGCTCGAATCCAGCTCCATATGGGCCCATAACTCCAATGAACCCCTTGTATCTAACTAGCCTGGCTGTACCCTCCCCCTTCTCCTTTACTATCAAAGCTACCTCGTCTTCCCTGAAGCCAGCTACACTCATTGGTAGTAAATCAGTGCCCGGCACCCATACAAGAAGGAATTGGAATGGCCTTGGCTTGGGAGCGCGTTCTTCAGGAAACTCTATCTCAACTAGATATGTCTTCTCGCTCAACTCCTCGGAGAAGGAGAGCCTGCCGTGAATGTACACTTGGGTCACCATCTACCCTACTGCATGCTGCTTCAGGTAGTTCATGATATCCTTGTACTCTCTCTCACTGATCAATCCGTGCTTATGGAGCTCCTCGAATATTTCTCTAGCTGTAATCAGCCAGTATAGTTTAACACCTAGTTTAGCTAGAGTTGAACTAGCTCCTTGCTCTCTATCTACTACTACGCTGGCTTTTAGAGGTATCCCGCCGGCTTCTCTAACAGCACTGACAGCTCGCGCTATTGATGAGCCTGTTGTAGAGACATCATCTACTACTAGGATTCTCAAGCCGGCGACATCCCCCTCGATCAGCGAGCTAAGCCCGTGATTCTTTCTCTCGGATCTCACGTAGGCTAGAGGCTTACCTGTTATACATGATATATAGGATGCTAGCGGTAAGCCGCCTGTAGCAACACCTAGTACTACATCTACATCGTCTAATCCAACTCTCTCTACGATTTCCATGGCTACTCTTCTAGCTAGATTAGGGTGCATGTAGAGCCTTCTTAAGTCTATGTAGAATGGGCTTTCAAGACCTGATGAGAGCTTGAACCAGCCTACTCTCACCATGCCTCTCTCATAGAGCTCTAGGGCTAGCCACGACACTTAAGCCACCTCCTCAGCTGTGTCTCTCTCACAGCTTTAACTGCCTCACGAGGGTTGACAGAGCCTGTTATAAGCCTCCCTACTATCTCGTAGTCTGCTCCAGCACAGAGAGCTACCCCGGGTTCTGCACCCTGGACTCCGATACCTGGCGAGTATATCTTCATTGAATCCTCAACGAGACTTCTCACATGCTTGATTATATCAGGCCTAGTAGCTGGTGCCACTACACCGTGGGCTCTAATCCTCTTGGCAATCCACACGAATTCATTTACATGTTTATCTATGAACTCCCTGGAGCCTTTATGGCTCATTGAAACCACTAGTATTAGACCTACACCAACACGCTCTGCTGTCTCAGCTAGAATCTCCAGAGCACTCTCATAGCCGACGAATGCGTGCGCTATTACAGCATTCACGCGTAAACTAGCAGCAAGCTTAAGAATTTCAGCCATTACATCCCCTATATCAGCAAGCTTTAAGTCCAGTATAATCGGGTGCTCAGTAGCCTTTCTTAGCTCTCTAACCCCCTTCCTTCCGTACTTCAATACGAATGGAATCCCGATCTTGTAGCCTGCGGCCAGATCATCTACCTCTTCTACAAGCCGGCTGACACTAATTTTCTCTCTTACACCTGGATCAATAGCTACTACGAGCAAGAAGCCCAACCCCTAGTTTATGAGTGGATTAGTTTAAAAATATAGAAGATATAAAGTTCCATGGAGCTCGGAGCCTGTAGAACTCTTTCATTCAATATCCAGATAAGCATTGCTGAACCCGCTTCTAAGTGCGGCGGAGGAGTAAAACGCTTAGAAAAAAAGCTCCAGGGTACAGGTGAATCTAAAGATACCGGTGTTCCCCAATCCCTTTTCATTGAGTGGTGGTTAAGAGAGTGATTCCCCGGCTTGAGGCGTGAATGAAGGGGTGGGGTTGCCCTGAAAGAGTAGGGGGCTGATGATATACCCTCAGTGAACCTAGAGAGGATGGGGGTAGTGTACACTAAGGCTCACATAGGCTTATTGAAACCTAATGCAGGCTGAACCTCCGCATCTAGCTGGATTCTACTCCACTATATAGGAGTCCTCGCAGGGATAATACTTCCGTACCTTTCTACCTATACCTTTAACGACATGCTTAGTGCAGACTAATCCCAGGTCTTCAAGAGACTTCAATGCCTTGTAGACTCCTCTCAAGCTGTATCCTCCTAGGATCCTCCATACTTCGTATGCTGTGAGCTCGCCATGCTTCTCGAGGACCTTAAGAATATCCGACCCCAGCTTACTCACTCTTCTACGATACCTTACATGCTTTTCGCCTATTGTGATCACTGCAAGCGAGTTACCCGTGATCCTAGCCGCTGCGTACGCTAGTGCTGATACAAGCTTTGTTCTCAGACCGCTAGCACTCAGCTTTAAGAGTGCTCTAACAGCTTCGGAGGGCTCAATCTCCTCTACTCTCACGTAGTTTCCACAGTATTTTAGAAGCCATGGTTCCTCAGAGCCTCTAGCGAGAGCTCCTATGATAGTGTAGCTAGCATCAGCCCCCATCTCCTCGAGCTCTCTTAAAGCCTTGCAGAGAGAGAAGGCTAAAGCCCCCCTCTCGACAGGTACAACTATGTTTTCAATGTTAAGCCTCCTCTCGTAGATCTCTAGGAGAATAGTCTTCAAGCCTTCAAAGGTCAGCGGGTTAATGTAGGGTACGTCAGCATCCTCTGGATCCCCGACTTCCACCTTGAAGCCCAAGCGGTTAACTTGGACTAGCTCATCGCTGTCGGCTTCGAATGGATCAGCAATAACTATCCTCCCGTTAACCACGCTGCGAGCATAGTAAGCCATAGAGTAGGCGAAGTCTTCAACGTACTCTACTCTAACAACTCCTCTACTACTTGATGCTAGGTAGCTTGCTATAACACTTGAAGCCCTATCAGAGTAGGATCCAGTCGGATTCTTCCGCTCATTCTTCACTACTACTCCATCCACTATTCTTAAGGGGGTTAAACCCTCACCCATCGATACTCTCTGAGGAAACTCTGGTAGAAGATCCCTATACCTCCAGAGGCTTGCCTCCCCCTTCTCCACGTGAAGCGACATGCTAGTATACTCCAGTATAGCTGGACCACTACACTTCGGGCATTTAAGATAGATTCCCTTAAACCGGCTATTACACTTTAAGCACCTTGTGTAAACCACTTGACCCGCAGCCATAGACTCCATGCTCCCCCTCATTCTTTACTGGACATCAGTATGGGTCATAACGCATTTATCTCGAGGTAATTTAACCGGAACCGTTCCCGTGAAGCAGGGCTACTATTCTGTTTGTTTCAGGGAGTATTTATGCTGATTGAGGTTCAAGCAGTCTACCCGGCGAGGCGGGGAATCGTGTTCCCAGCATCTTAGAGCACGACATCCTAGATCAGGGACTTCATGACAGCCTCGACAGTCGCTCACAAATTATAGAGTGACACCTAGAGGCTAGTAGTGAAGACCTGCAAGCTTTTATCTTAGGGACAGGCCTCTATTAGATTGGAGTTATAAAACCTTTAGTTTTCTTCTAAGTATTCTAACCAGGGGTTGTAAAAACATAAAGTATAATAAGGACTTGAAAGGTTATCCTCTCCTCAAAGAGAGTGGATCTATTGAGTAGTATCATAGGCTCGAAGATACTAGTGCCCATTGTTATAGCAGTAATAGCGGTTGCAGCAGCTGCAGTATTTCTCCTGGGTGGTTCATTCCTCACTCATCCAGGAGGAATAGAGACTACCACGACAACACCTACACCAGCCACCACAACAACTCCGGCAACCACGCAGACACCCACACCCCCCGCCAACCCAGACTACCTCTGGTAGCGGTGGGGGAGACGAGTGGGTGATTCCGGGTTCAAAGCTCTACTCGCTACCATTAGTATACTATGAGCCCTTAGGGATCCCGGGAGAAGGCTACACTATCAGCAGCTACTTCATCGAAGGCAATACTGCAGGGAATGTTCTAGCATGGTTTAACAGTAGCCTGGCAGCGAAAGGCTATGAGTTCGTAGGTGGAGTAGGCCTCACATCGATTACCACGCAGAATGGAACAGTACAGTACGGTGTAATAGTATTCAAGAAGGGAGATGAAGGCGTAGGAGTATGGGCTGTAAGTGGATCCTCGGTTATCGTGGAGGGTAAGACTAGAACAGTATACATCATAGTGAAGGATGGTATCGAGGGGTTAACAGGAATAGTGTCCGGGGGAAGTGTTGAAACCCTGCCATCTCATGACCTAGTCTCAGGAGAAGATCCCGTGCAGCAAAGGTACCCCGGGTCAGTAATGCTACGGTATGATCGAGATGAGAAGGGATTTCCAACACGCACATTCATTGAGTACGGGTCAGCAGACGATATGAATAGGATAGCCGATTGGTATAAGGAAACTCTCTCATCTAAAGGCTGGAATATTACAGGTGAAACAAGAGACCCTGAGCGCATTGAGATAGATGCTGTTAAAGGGAGCGAGACACTATACCTTGAGATCACGCCACCTAACGATGTTAGAGCTTACACCTTGATACACATGGAGATTAACTCGTATAAGCCGCCATCACAGGATCTAGCTGGGTCAAAAATGATCTCATATAGTTCCGTTTCCTCAGGAGGCGTTAATGCAACATCTATAACCTATGTCACCGGGGATCCCGTGGATCAAGTAGTAGCATGGTACAAGAACTACTTGAATGAGAGCGGTTGGAGTATAGTTGTTGGAAGCGAGACACCCGGAGAAATAACGATTGCTGGCTACAAGGGTTCGGAGACTGTTGGATTAACTATTGCCTCGAAAGCCTATGGAGCCTACACTGAGATTACGGTAGAATTCTACCAGTATACGAGTGGCTAGATACGGGTTAGGGCACGCCCACTTAATATTTTTTAAACATTTTCTTCAAGTCCATTAGCTGCCGGCAGCTACCTGCTCTACTTTCAAGAATACATAGTTGAGTTCAGGCTTCAGGGTACACAATGTTCGGAGTGTTTCCTCTTATTGGAGGAGACATTATACTGGTACTCTGGGTCGGCTGGTAGAGACTTAAGGGGTAGACTATGCTTTTACGCCACCGGCCTCCTTGAAAATGCCTCCAGTTATCTCTAATGGCGTTCTGAACCAGACGTCTACTTGTGGTAACGGTATCTCTATTCCTGCATCTGAGAGAGCTTTTTTAATCATCCATGGTAGCTTTGTGAAGCCGTCGAAGAAGTATTGTACGGGGACCCAGGCCCATATTGTTATCGTGACACCTGTAGTACCAGCGTCTCCAAGGGATGAGACATATACTACGGGTGCTGGGTCTACGAGCACGTAGCTGGCTTCCTCGAGTACTCTTCTCACTACCTGGCAGGCTCTCTCAGCGTCTTCATTATAGGATAAGCGGACTTTAACCTCTAGTCTCCTCGCAACACTCATGTTGAAGTTTTTGAGTCCCGTGGAGAGGAGATTGTTGTTGGGTACTGCTACTAGTACTCCATCCCAGGTGCTTATTCTAGTGAACATTAGGGAGGTTGACATCACAATACCTGATACACTCCCGATTTCAACAGGGTCACCTGGTCTAACAAGCTTCTCAGCCATAATGTATAATCCAGCGAATAGGTTCGAGAGGAGCGGTTGCATAGCTATACCGACCACAAGGCCTGCGAATCCACCGGCGATTATGAGCCCTGAGACATCTATGCCTAGTGACCCTAGGAATGTTGTGATAACCACGAAGAGTAGAACGTAGTATATGATCCTGGATACCATGGCTGCAATATGACTCGTATATAACCTGTGAAGAGTTCTAGATACTATTCTAGTAATTATCTTGGAGGCCAGGTATCCTGCTGCAAGGATTAGTAGAGCTACGATAACCTTCTGGATTACATCGGCTTGAAAGTCTTGAAGCCATGATAGCCATGATGGAAGAGTCAAGCTAAATCCCCCAGTCCATTAATGTCTTCTGAGCTATTAATGGTATGAGGGGATGCTTTAACTCGACTGGTGTTCTAGCCTTTATGTAGCCTTGAGGAGCTGTAGTACCCTGGTATGTTACAACACCTTTCTGCGAGTTCCTTACTGTAAGTCTAACTCTACCCGTATAGCAGTTGAACGTGTTCTGCTTGTAGTAGAGGGGGATGTAAGCGGAGTCAACTAGTATTCTGGAGACTACTACAGGCTCACTGTAATCGTTTACTACGCTGGCTTCAACCAGGCATTCACCTTGATTAACGTTAGCTCTATAGCTGTAAACCCTGCTACGCCAGTGCCTGCATACAACGCCACCGGCTTCGTCAGAGGTTACAGGTGGACCGTACAGCGCATACTTGTAGTAGCTGCCTAGTGGAATAGTGTCTACTAGCTCGTAGTGATCGCCTACTCCAATGAAAACCCCGAGGTCCACTGGAATTGTGAAGTAGAAGTCTATGGAGGAGCCAGGGGCTATTAAAATTCTATCCTGGAGTGCAACCAGAATGTATCTTGTAATAAAGCTAGGAGTGTATAGTGAGGGGACAGGTTCCGCTATAGCTGGGCCCTGCCAGCCTGCAAGACTTAAAGAAACTACAGGGGATCCACTGCTATCTAGCCTCTTATACCAGCCTTCCTCTGAATTGTACTCCACTATATAACCATTTACTTTTACTTTCCCGCTTATTAGAACCCCGTACATCTTAGTATACCACTCCTAGTGTTAGCGTCAACTAGGCCTAAATACTACTCACTAACTGGAGGATTTATTCACCTCTTTAATTAATTTTCAATAATGCAGTCAACTATTATGTGAGCTTGCAAGTAGCGGGGTGAAGGCTTGCCGCTATACCTGGTTACAGTTTCAGGCGAGATACCCTTGAAATCCAGTAGAACTCGTTCAATGCTGTACTCTAAGCTGCTTAGGAATATTAGAAGAAGCCTTAAGAGAAAAGGTATTACTGTGTTATCAGCTAGAATCCTCGATGCCAAGATACTTGTTGAGACGAGTAGTGTAGCCATCCATGCTTTAAGCAGGGTCTTCGGTGTTCACAGAGTCTCAGAGGTTCAAGCTATAGAATTCACGAGTCTAGAAGAACTGGCAGGAGAAGTATCACGGAGAACCCTAGAGCGCGTGAAAGGCAGGAGGTTTGCTGTGAGAGTTAAGAGAAGCGGGGTACACTCGTTTACTTCACTAGATGTAGCGAGAGAAGTAGGAGCACTACTAAAACCCTACTCAGCCGGCGTAGATCTCGAGAACCCTGAAGTAGAGGTGACTCTCGAGATCCGAGGCAATACTGCCTACCTCCATGAGAATGATGTAGAAGGCCCCGGTGGATTCCCAATTAGTAGTAGTGGTAGAGCACTCGTATTATTCTCCGGCGGCTTTGATTCCCCGGTAGCAGCATGGATGGCTGCTAAGCGGGGGCTGGAAGTCGACTTCCTGCACTACGTGATGGGTTCAAGTGACATCAGCCGTCAAGCCTTCATAGTGGCGAGAAAACTGAGCGAGGAGTGGCTGAGCAGCTATAACCCAAAGTTCATTATAGTTGATTTCACACCGCTTGTAGCCTGGATTGAAAGAGAAGTAGCATGGAGCTACAGGCAAGTGGTTCTAAGAGCTTTAATGTACATGGTTGCAGATAGAGTTGCAGGAGCACGCGGCTACGATGCTGTAGTGACAGGAGAGTCTCTGGCTCAAGCATCCAGTCAGACCCTCGCGAATCTTAAAGCCATTGAGAAGGCAGCCTCATTGAATAGCATGATACTGAGACCTTTAATAGGATTAGATAAAGAAGAGATCATTAGCTACTCGAGACAGCTAGGCTTATACGAGTACTCCTCGAAGGTGGCTGAAGCCTGCGCTATAGCGCCACGGCATACAGCAACTAGAATTAGCGTGGAGAAGCTGAAGAGTATCCTAGAAAGAATTGAAAACAAGCTGCTGGATAAAGCTGTGGAAGATATGAGAGTTGTAGATGTGCATGTAAGCAGTCCTGAGGAAGCTATACCAGAATACCCTGAGGAAATAGACTACATCCCCTCGGACTCCGTGCTCGTAGATGCTAGAAGCATTGAGGAGTATAAACGTAGCGCTCTCCCAGGAGCACTACATGTAAGCATGGTGGATTACAGTAAGCTACCAAGGGATAGGCCGGTAGTATTCTACTGCGATACAGGTGGTATCAGCCGTATCCTGGCAGCAGAGCTGCGTAGCATGGGGTTTAAAGCATATAGCTTAAAAGGAGGTTTAAGAAGAATTAGAGGGCGTTTAGCCGGCACTACCACCTGACTTGTCCAGTAGGATAATATTCTACCTAGTCTTACCCTTCTTCATGTAGCCTAACACTTCTTTAGCTCGAGGCCCGCTCAACCATTCAACGGCTTCTTCACTAAGACCGTACCCTCTGGCCAGCTTAGCTGCGTATGCAGGATTATACCTGAATATCACTCTGAGGAAGGGTATTACATCGCTTTTAATAACAGACTTGCTTACAAGCAGGTGCTTGCTTAACAGTTCAGCAATACTCTCCATGATCTCTCTTGACCTCTTGGTTTCCCTTAAGAGCTTTAGCCTCTCAGGCGACTTGAAGGCCTTCCATTTATACTTATATGATTTTCTAGCGAATGCTACTCCAGGCCCCATCATTTCTAAAGCGTATCTGAGTAGATCCCAGTTCTGCTCTCTCACTATCCTACCCATGTATACATCAGCTCTGCTGAGTGCTTCGTAGGCTCTAGCTATCTCCTCTGGATCCTCATAGTATGTCGGTATATGCTCGTTAATCCATACTATGAATTCGTCTGGCGTTAGATCAGTGGATTCCACGGCAGCCCTAGCTTGAATAATGCTTCTAGCGTTGAAGAGGTCGCTTAAAGCCTCGTATGGAGCGTATACTCTATTCCTGTACGTGGCGATTCTACGTACTGCTTCAAGTGTTACTTTACCGTCGGCGGCGGCAATGGCTTCCAGGTCGTTTATAGCGCTTCTTAGATCACCCTCACTCCTCTTAGCTATGTCTCCGAGCGCTGCATCCTCGCATAGTATTCTCTCAGCGTTGCATATCTTCTTCAACACTGTTTTCACGTCTTTTTCGCTGAGCCTCTTGAGCTCTATCATCTCTGCGAGCTCTCTTAGAGGGTATAAGTGCTGCTTGTAGGGGTTGTTTGCTGTCATTATGATGGGGTTCATAGCATTCTTTATTACTTCTACGAGTGCTTCCACACCGCCTGCATCTGCTCTAGGATCCATGCCGTCTACTTCATCTAGTAGAATTATCTTTCTAGAACCAGTTAGAGCACCCGACCTGCTAGCCATTTTAACTATTCTCTCTATGTCCTCTCTTCTCCTAGCATCACTGGCATTCATCTCGAAGAGCTGGTATCTTCTACTTCTAGCTATAGCTTCAACGAGGCTTGTCTTACCGCATCCGGGAGGCCCGTGGAGCAAGGCTGCTTTCTTACTCGGCCTCCCGTTCTCCCATGACTCAAGCCACTTGAGCAACCTTGATTTCGCATCCTCCTGGTCTACAACCTCCTCTATAGTCTTAGGCCTGTACTTTACCACCCAGGGTATTCTCTCCTGGCTCAAAAGAAGCTACCCCGTCTTAAGCCTCCTGCCTATTAAAGCCAGCCTGGCTAGAAAAGCATTTAACTGTATCTCGTCGTCAGCACCCTCTACGAGCCTGAACTGTATTTCACCAGCTAGATCTGCTATTAGAACTCTCAGCTCATCTGGTATTTTAACCTCCTGGCTGAAGACCTCCTTGTGTATCTGCTTAATCACGTCTAGCCCGCTTAACCCGTACTCAGTCATTAGTGCTCTCAGCCTGCTTCTAGCCTCGTTAAACCTACCTGCAAGAGCTTCATTCAGCATTTCTCTAATTTCTCTTGGATGAGCTAGCCCTACAACCTTGTAGACGGCTTCTTCAACAACCTCGCCTAGAGCTGCAGTTGTCTGGAGGATGTTTATAGCCCGTCTTAAATCACCCTCAGAGACCTCATATATTACTTCAAGGGCTTTCTCATCGCACTTAACTTTCTCAGCTTTACAGATGTACCCTAACCTGCCTACCACATCTTCTCTCGAAAGAGATGTAAACCTGAATACAGCTGTCCTGCTTTGGATAGGCTCTATGATCTTACTTGGATAGTTAGCTGTAAGAATGAATCTCGTTGTAGCACTATAGAGCTCCATAAGCCTCCTTAATGCTTGCTGGGCATCAGCAGTCATGTTATCTGCTTCATCCAGCAGAACTATTTTGAAGGGTACCTCGCCGACAACTCTTGTTCTAGCAAACTCCTTAACTTTACCTCTAATCACCTCGATTTTTCTTTCATCGGAGGCGTTAAGCTCAAGCATGTACTTCCTGTAGTCATCGCCGTAGAGGTCGTGGGCAAGACAGTGAGCCATAGTTGTCTTACCGGTGCCAGGGGGGCCTGCGAAGAGCATGTGGGGTATATTCTTCTCTTCAACAAACTTCTTTAATCTAACAACAATCTCCTTCTGATTAACGATTTCATCAAGTGTCCTAGGACGGTACTTCTCAGCCCATAACATCTCTACTTCGCTCAAGGCTGACACCTGGCTCCAAGCCTAATAAGTAATTGAGTTTAGGATATTAAAGGGGTATATGCTCACTAATATTGGTGGAATCCTTGGATGGTTTAATAGAGGCCATAGGCCCCCTGATAGGTAGATTCGTGGAGAGGGATTTCGAGGAAGAGCAGGTTAAAGTCATGTTTACCTCTCAGGGTCTCACAGTATTTCTCCAGGATGGATTTATCGAGCTTGTTAGAGGCTCTGAAATAATGCTTCCACGATGGATTGCTAGAGCTCTAGTAGAGTACGGTTACGCTAAAATCGCCGAGGATGATATTGACAACCGAAGACTCTCCATCATAGATTTCATTGAGAGTAAAAACAAGAGTAAGCCGAAGTTCGAGAAGCTTAAAGGATACTTCTACCGGAGGCTGAAGGAGAAGATGAACGATGTTATCAGAGAATACAGGTCTAGTGATGTAAGGGACATCCAGAAGGTTGAAATAATTAAGACTATCAGTAACTTCCTCTCATCTCTAGTCGACATGAGAACGAGGAAAATACTGAACTTTCTCACGCCTCGAATCTACCCTCGTGAAATCGTTGAGAGTCTAAGCGAAGAGGAGAAGCTGTTCTTCAAGGGTATACGGGCACTCCTAGACGTATACTACAATAATGTGCTCGGGGTTGAAGCACGTGAGCCAGGAAAGTAAAACTGAAACTGAAGCCGGCTTGGCGGGAGAACTACTCACAGAAGCATTTGTAAAATTCATTAAGAGCTACCGCTCCAAGGAGGGGTTCCGTAAGTACTATGACAGGATAACCCAGATGGTTCTATTAGGGCAGAGAAGCCTTATAGTCGACTTCGCAGACATCATAGAGTACGATAAAGAACTGGCGGGCAGGATCATCGAGCAGCCTGATGAAGCGATCAAGCGTTTCAGTGAGGCAATACGCTTAGTTGTCGAGGAGGAAAACCCCGAGTACGCTGAGAGAGTAGTGAGATTCTACCCTAGGTTCAGGAATCCACCTGAAGTCCTGAGAATAAGAGAGATTACAAGCGAGTACGTTGGTAAACTAATAGCTATTGAAGGAATAGTCACAAGAATCACTAAGGTTGACGCTAAGCTGGTTAAAGCTAGATACAAGCACTATGATCCTGAAACCAGGGAGATCCACGAGTTCGACCATCCAAGCGGGGAGGAAGCCGAGGTATCAGTTGGCAGGCCGCAGTTCTGCCCTGTATGCGGTAGGAGTGGCGGTAGATTCGAGTTGATCCCCGAGAAAAGCGTCTTCATAGACTGGCAGAAGATAGTAGTACAGGAGAAGCCTGAAGAGGTTCCCGGGGGACAAATACCGAGAAGCATTGAGGTGGTTCTAACAGGTGATATAGTAGATGTAGCTAGACCTGGAGATAGAGTTGCCGTAATAGGAGTGCTGCGTGTCTCACCTATACCAGTCTACGAGAAGCGCGGCTCCCACCAGCTCTTCTCCTTCTACATTGATGCTAATAACATTGAAATACAGGAGAAGATCCTAGAGGATGTAGAGATAACTAGAGAGGATGAAGAGAAGATCAGGGAGATGGCTAGGGATCCATGGATAAAGGAGAAGATTATAGCTAGCATAGCGTCAGGGATATACGGGTACTGGGATATCAAGGAGGCCATAGCACTCCTGCTCTTCGGCGGCGTTCCAAAAATCCTCAGGGATGGAACCAGGATTAGAGGTGACATCCACATTCTTCTCGTAGGTGATCCAGGTACAGCTAAATCCCAGCTACTACAGTTTACTTCAAAGGTTGCTCCACGTGGACTCTACACTAGCGGTAAAGGATCAACTGCAGCAGGCTTAACTGCAACAGTGTTAAGGGATAAAGCGACAGGTGAGTACTATCTTGAAGCTGGAGCCTTAGTGCTAGCTGACGGCGGTGTTGCATGTATAGATGAGATAGATAAGATGCGGGAGGAGGATAGATCCGCTATACATGAAGCTCTAGAACAGCAGTCTGTAAGCATAGCTAAAGCCGGGATAGTGGCGAGGCTGAATGCTAGGACAGCTGTACTAGCCGCAGGCAACCCAAGGGATGGGAGATATGATCCCATGAAGCCTGTCAGCAAGAACATAGATCTCCCGCCGACAATACTCTCAAGATTCGACTTAATCTTCATTGTGAAAGATATACCCAGCGTGGAGCATGATAGAAAGCTAGCTAGACACGTCCTGGGGGTTCACAGCGATGCTGAGAGAACCTATCCCTTAATAGACGTTCAGACACTCAAGAAGTATGTTAGCTATGCGCGGAGATACGTTTACCCGCAGCTTACCCCAGAAGCTGCTAAGCTGATAGAAGACTTCTACGTTAATATGAGGGCTTCCTACATACCCAGCGATCCATCTCAGCCCGCCCCAATAGCTATAACCCCAAGGCAGCTGGAAGCGCTTATAAGGCTGACTGAAGCACATGCCCGCCTCTACCTGAAGAGTAAGGCTGAGAGAGAGGATGCAGAGGAAGCTATCAGATTAATGATGACCATGCTAACCAAGGTTGGTATAGATGTTGAGAGTGGCCAGATAGATATAGATGTCATTGAGACAGGCGTCTCAGCATCTAGAAGAGAGAAGATCAAGAGATTCAGAGAGTTCCTCCAAGAAGTCCTCGGGGAGGTAGGAGAGATAAGTGTCACAGAGCTTCTAAAGAAAGCGAGGGAGAAAGGCTTTGAGAGAGAGATTGTTAGTGAAGAGATAAACAAGATGAGAAGAAGCGGGGAGATATATGAGCCTAGACCAGGATATATAGCATTTGTACGGTAATGCTAGCTACTTGAGCTCCCTGCCTTTAGTTTAGCTTCAATCCACTTCTTCCTGTACTTCCACAGCGATGGCTGAGTCCATAGAACCCATGCTGGAATAGCTTTTATGAACTCGTAGGCTTCCTCCCAGCCCTCTAAGCCTAGTTTATCGGCTAGATCCTCTAATCCCATCGGGGTTTTAATGTACTCTTGAAGCACGCTAAGCGTCTTTTCATCTATAACTATTTCCTTCCCCCCAACCCTTACCACGTAAACTGGCTCTCCACTCATATAGTAAACACCTAGGTTGTGATTAAAGTAGAAGCGGGGTTTAAATACACTGAGCGAAGTGCAGAGTCCTTACAGCCTGAGTCTCATCCCTTAGGGTATAGAACGACTAGAGTTAAACTCGACTCCTGCTATCATATTAGGCCTGGATACAGGTGAGTCCAGGATGCTATAAACCTCTAGGTAGCATACATTAATGTTAGGTGTAGCATGATGGAGTTTAAGCTTAGTGAAGGCCTCTACTGCGAGAAGGAGTATATAGTCAGGGAGGAACATGCAGCCTCGCACATAGGTAGTGGCAGCCTTAGAGTTCTATCAACACCAAGCATGATAGCCTTCATGGAGAGAACAGCACTACATTGTGCTGAACAATACCTTCCAGGAGACTACACTACTGTAGGCACTATGGTGAACATCAAGCATGTCAACCCTGCACCAGTAGGAGCCGAGATAAAGGTAGCAGTTAGACTAGTCTCTGTGGATGGAAGAAGACTGATATTCGAGGTTAAAGCATTCTGGGGCAGCATACTGATAGGTGAGGGATTACATGAAAGATACATTGTAAACACAGCAAAATTTATTGAGAAAGTGCGGTCGTTAACTAGCATGCAGCAGTAGCTAGCCTCTAGGAGCAGTAGAGTATACCACTAGAATAGCTCAAATACCACTGGACACACGACAGGGATCCCCCCATAGCATGCTTACACTGAGATCACGAGAACTTAATGGGGCCGCCGGGATTTGAACCCGGGACCACCGGCGCTCCGGGAGTCCCTGGCCACGGGGGGCATCCCCCCAGGCCGGCATCCTAGCCAAGCTAGACGACGGCCCCATACCGCTTCAAGTATATGCACACTGGATTTATAACTTTATATGAGATGCCAGGCTATCAGAGTCCAGTTTCACTGAACTCCCAGAATATTTAAGTGAGAGGAATGTAATACATGAAGTATCCATTTAAAAATTTATAATGGCGGTACTTCAAGCTATCATTACCTATTGTAATGCTTGTTTTAAAGTATTACATAGCCTATGGTTTAATTCCAATTATCTTCGAGTATGTAGTTGAGTGATACCTATGGCTATTAGATATAGGTGTAGAAATTGTGGGGCTATACTCTACGAGTTCGTTAGGGTTGGCCAGAACTTCTACGGTATTCCTACACCTGAAGAAGTATACAGGCTCTATGGTGGTGTATGCCCTAAGTGTAAGTCTCTACTCGAGGTTCCATCTCTCGAAGAGATAAGAAGTAGAATAGTCATAAGGAGTGCTATATCATACAAGTACACTATACCTAAAGCTGCTTTCAGCGAGGTCTCCCCGCTTAGACAACACTCATAGCTTTAAGGATACTGTTGAATACACTACTACTATAACTGCTCTTATACTCTCTAAGCAGTTCTAAAACCCTACCTGCATCTATGTCGAGTGCTTTAAGCAGGATATCTTTAAACCTGAAGCGGTAGAGTATGAATGATGAGAAAGATGTTAGATTAGCAGGCTTCTCAGAGATCCTCGCGCTCTCCCAGTCAATTATCTTCACGCCGCCAGGACACATGTACAAGTGGCCTTCAGGACGATTGAGCTCAGTGTGGTCTACTCGCGTTAAATCAAGCTTGTAGAGTGAGGTGAGAATAGAGTGCAGTGTATTTTTAACTGCCTCGATATCCCCTGAGGTAATGGATTCTTCGAGTATTCGTTCAACAGGGAGGCATTTAACCGGGTCGACTAGCTCTCTAAACAGGTAGTCCTTGCTGTACAAGTATAACCGGGGTACTACTGTGGATGGCTCTGCTTTCAGCATAGCCTCTGCCTCCCTAGATAAATCGCTTCTCCTGCTGTCCATTCTTCTAATCTTTAATGCTCCTATACCATGCTTCCTATGGAAGGCTACGGTTGTCACTGATGAGTAGCCTTTGCCGAGAACTCTAATTCCATGGATCATGGAACCTGTCTCGAGAATGTATACGAAGCCATCCTCGAGTAGCCTGGTGATCCTCTCAGCTATAATGTTATCGCTACATGAAGGATAGCATAAAACCTTCTTCAAGTATTCATCTCTCAAGCCTTCTACTATGAAATGCACATCTCCATCCAGAAAGGTGTCTTCATGATAAACTCTGAAACCCATTGGAGGGCACCTCTTCTAGACAGCTCGTTGAGAACCTGGCTGTCAAGGATTCTGACAGCCGGCTTTAAGTCCTTGAAGTGTGGTGCAACACTGTATTCACTAGCTCTTTCAGCTAGTAGTTGAATAGCATCTACGTATCTCCTTGGCGTCACTGCATTCAGCAAGCCTCTTTCATCAATCCATACCCCCACTCCCCTCCTTAAATGCTTGGCTATAAAGTTCTGTGCTCTTTCACTGAACACTACTGGGGGTCCAGCGTAGTGTTTAAAGAGTGGCAGTGTGCAGTCCTCAAGCTCTACGAGTATAGCGCAGTATCTATCTTCATCGCTCCAGGAGGAGGAATCAACCACATGGAAATCCATGTTAGCTAGAAACTTGACGAGTGTATCCCTAACCCTGTTAACCTCACCCCATATAACGTCAGGGGGCAGCTTCTCGGTTAGAGTATACTCTAACAGGATAATACATCTATTCCTTAGCTTCTCTTCAAGCTTCTCAGTCGATAAGTAGCTGTATTCAAGCCCGTAGAAGGCTAGCGATGGATGGGATAGATAGCATCTAGATGCTAGGATAAATGTTGCAAGAGCTCTCATGGATACGTTTGCAGCTACATTTCTCATCGGGTCAACTGGGTCAGGCATGTATAGTACTGAATCCGGGTATTTCTCCTCGAATCTCCTCCAGAATTCTTTGTCGACGCCTAGAGTATCCACGCGGACTGGAGGCTTCCAGCTAGAGGCTTCTTCTAGAACCCTTCTTAGAGAGCCGTACTTAACTATTAGTAGCTCTGCTACATAGCCGCTGAAACCCCTCGTCTTCACTTCAGCCCCGTAGACTTTAATCCCCTTCATAAACTTCTTGAGGAGTCTCACTTGATCCTTCATCTCAGGGGTTAGCTTCTCCAGGAGGAAGCGGGTGTGGAAGGGGGTTCTATCTACAGTTGTCCTTATTGATGATGGATTAGCTAGCTTGAAGGCTGGCACTATGTCGGCTTCCACGTCGCCAACCCTGACTCTTACATAGGGGTGTTCAGCGTATCGTAGCTCGTATCCTCCTATCCTCTCAGCTGCTTTAACTATTAGATTAAAGCCTCTGCTTCTAAGCTCACTAGTACTCCATGATTCGGGGTAGAGAACAAATACATCCATATCTCTGTCTCCTGAGAGCCATGTATCGTGTGCTATGCTTCCCTGTAGAGTCACCTCTGCTTCCACACCGTGCTCTCTGAGAATACTTCTAATAGTACTCGCTATCAGCTCGTAAGCCTTATAGAGGTGCTCGTACTCCTCTCGGCTGGGCTTTATCAACTCTAGTACCTTCTCCTCGATGCTCATTTCAGGGATTCACCAGCTACTAGAGTTTCTTCACGCATATATTACTATAGATGGGTCCGCGAGGAGTTAGAGTACTCTTCTTAACAACTACTTCATCCACAGTTGTGTAGCCGAAGTCTGTTTCAGCTAGATCACTAAGAGTCTTCACGAGTCTCTCAATACCTCTGTAGCCTTTAACTCTGGCGAGCGTTATATGAGGCACGAACTCCTCTCTCTCTGGTTTAAATCCGATCTCGCCTAGCTTTCTCTCCACGGCTTCATATAACTCTACTAGCTCCCTGCTACCTTCTCTAATACCAGCCCATATGACTCTCGGCCTCTGGATGCTTGGGAAGACTCCTATACCAGCAACATGTATTCTAAACGGCTTGAACGATATAGCTGAGATAGCACGGCATACTTCCTCCACGATGCTTCTCGGTACTTCCCCAATGAACCTTAAGGTTAAATGTATATTCTCATCTTCAACAGGCTTTAAGTCAGCGCCTGTAGCCGTAAGCTTATCCCTGATGCTGATGAGGCTTCTTAAAACGCCTTCATCTTTTACTTCCACGGCTATAAAGCACCTTATGATTTCATCCCGGCTCAAGCTATATCCCTCCACTCCACTTCAATGAAAATAGTTATTCACGAGCAGTCTTTAAACCAGTATACTCCCATGTTTAAATTCCTTCAGGCAGCTAGATTTTATGTGTTTTAGGAGAGAGTAATCGTAGTATACCGTGGTATCTCAAGCCTGCAGGGTGTGGAAGCTTGCTCTACATACTTGTCGCGGGGATGCCTGGCTCAGGTAAGAGTATAGTGGCTGAGGCTGCCAGAGAGCTCGGCCTCCCAGTGTACACTATGGGTGATGTAGTTAGAGAAGAGGCTCTCAAGCGGTATGGAGTAGTTAGCCCCGAGCTCATGGTATCGCTTTCGAGGGAGCTACGGTCATCCTACGGGGATACCATTATAGCTATTAAAACTATTGAAAGGATTAAGGGGGAGCGTGAAGTAGTAGTTATTGATGGCGTGAGAAGTCTTGCTGAAGTAGAGGAGTTCAGAAAGCATGGTAGAGTGGTGATAATAGCTGTTCACGCGTCGCCTGAGACAAGGTTTAAGAGGCTTCTTAAACGAGGGAGGCCGGGTGATCCAGGCTCATACAAGGAGTTTGCTGAACGAGATAGAACAGAACTGGAGTTTGGTATAGGTAATGTAATAGCTCTAGCAGACTACATGATTGTAAATGAATCCAGCATCGAGGAAGCTAAAGCTAAAGCTCTCGAATTACTTAGAATGCTGGTGAAAGCTCATGGTGAAAGTGACAGTTAGCGCTGAAATCAGGCCTACAGAGGATGAGAGGAAGGTTGTAGAAGCACTCAGAAACATCTTCGCTGGCAGTATCATTGTAAGCGAGCTGAGTGAAGGATACAGGATTGCAAGAGGAGTATCAGAATCCATTGAAGCCTTAAAACCCCTTAGGGATTTAGCTAGAATCCAGCAGGTGGAGCCAGCTTTAAGAAGCTATCTAAGTAAGTATAGGAGGAGTGGTGTAATAGAGCTCTTCATACACAAGCAGGCAGCATACGCAGGCAGGTTATCACTAGTGGACAGCGATAAGGAATCCCCGCTTGGAGCTATAAGGCTACTAGTAGAAGGAGGCGAAGAAGAACTCGACAGCGTAGTCTACTATCTGACAGGCAGCTAAAAGTATAAGGCCATCATATCCCGGGCTACTATAGTATTATAGAAGAATCTAAGGGCATCCCACAGGATTTCCTCGTCGCTATGCCTTGAGCTTATATGAGTTAACACGAGTGATGATACACCTGCTTCTAGTGCTATTAGAGCTGCATCCCTAGCGGTAGAATGGTATTCCTCGTGGGCTTCCTCACTCATATGGCTTGTAAACGTAGACTCATGTATCAATACATCAACTCCTTTACAGTTATCAATAACGGTACTGCAGGGCATAGTATCCCCCGTGTAGCAGATAGTTCTTCTCCCCGCCTCGATACGGAAGCCGAAGGCTTCTACGCCATGGCATACTGGAAAGGCTTTTACAGCTATTTTCGCATCACGGTAGACCTCGCCGCTGGCAAGCGGGTTCACGATAACCTGGAATCCCGGCTTCAAGAGCCCTTTCTCAACTAGAGTTTTAAAGTAGTCTTCGAGCCCGCTTGGAAGCAGTAGTCTGAGCTCCTCTATTCTACTTGAGAGCCGCATTGTCTGGATGAGCCCGGGTAACCCGAGATAATGGTCTCCGTGTGGGTGAGTCACAAAGACTGCTTTAACCTTAAGAGGACTTAAGCCGGCTTTAAGCATCCTGTGCTGGCATCCCTCACCGATATCGAAGATGTAGATGTTAGAGTCGATTTTCACGGCTATGCAGGGAAGCCCTCTTGAAAGCGGGATTGCAGCACCAGTACCGAGGAAGAACAGTCTAGTATTCAATCTTCTCCACCACGTAGATTACTCTAGTTAGCCCTCCGTGAACATACTGGTAGTATCTAGCAATACTCATAAATTCACTCTTACAGAGCACTTCGTCTACTAGATCCTCTAGGTGTAGCGGGGTCATAAAGCTCATGTATCCTCCGCTTCTAAGAGTAGTCCATGCTTTCTCAATGAACTTTTTCAGTAATACTGCCTGACTATACCCGTGTGTGCTAGCCCCTCTCCCGTATGGCGGGTCTGTTGCTATAGCGTCGACAACTGTAGCCTCTATCTCGCTGGAATCGCCTACTACTGGGATAGCATTGATATTGTAGAATCTCAAGTTCTCCTCCATTCCCCGGGCGATGTCCGCGTCTATTTCCACTCCTATAGCTCTAATACCCATTAAACCAGCCTCAACGAGTATGCTGCCTGTGCCTGCAAAGGGGTCTAGTAGCACCATGCCTTCTCTAGCTCTAGCTAGGTTCACGAGTAGCCTAGAGATCTCAGGAGTTAGTGATATACTCCTCTTGTATGGTTTAAGCTTGCTTCTCTCGTACAATCCTCTAGTGTCCTGTTCAGCTGTCTTTACTCCTATAATTGCAATACCATCTGTGAATAATACTCTAAGCCTCCCTCTGCCCCCCTCTATTTTCAACCCGTATCTCTCAGCGAGATATGAGGTGTACTTTCTAGCCTCATCCTCTTCTACTCCCTTCTTCAATATAGATGCGTGTACCCTAGCCCCTTTTTCAATAGCGTTGTTAACGTTTAGAGATGGATTATACGGGTTGTCTAATGCTACTAGAATGCCAGCCTCTTTAATGAAGCCTGCTCTCCCCACGATTTTCTCCTCTATGCTATTGCACTCGTGGTGCACTATGCAGACCATAGTATAGCACTGCAGGCGCCTAGGCCTGCAGTCATATACGTCTAGTAGTGCTTTGAGCTCTCCTATAGCAAGAGCCTCATTATCTCCCCGTAGGAGGAAGTAGCTGACTCGAGTTTTCATTGATGCGTGACCCGGGTAGCTTAAACTCCTAATACTTCTCTAATAACTGCAGCTATTCTATCGGATACATCAATGTACTGTACTAGGGGGTCTTGAATCCTCACGCCTAGAGTATTAGCTAGCACAATCCTCTTGACTCCAGCATTAGCTATTCTTGTTAAAGCATCACCTACAAGCAGGCCGTGCGAGGCTGCAACGTATATTCTTCGAGCACCTTGTGCTAAGAGTATTCTAGAAGCCTCTGCAATAGTCCCACCGGTGCTTATAATATCGTCGACTAGTATTACATCTCTACCGTTAACACTTACCTCTCTAGGAGTATAGCTGACCTCCCCGCTAACCTTATCTCTAAGCTTAACTAGGTGGTCGTAGTCGGCGCTAATGCTTTCAGCTGCAAGCCTAGCCCTCTCTAAGGCGCCTTTATCAGGTGCTATAACCACAGGGTTCTCCACCACTTCCGCTAGAGCTTTAACGAGGAGGTCTGAGATGTGGATGTTAACGAGGAAGGACTGGGTGAGGCTTAAAAGACTATTACTATGGAAGTCTACAGTGAAGATCTTACTGTAGCCTGCCGTCTTCAAAGCGTTCAAGACTACTAGAGCTGAAACCGGCTCACCTGGCATGAACTCTTTATCCTGCCTTGAGTAAGCTATGTACGGTACAACCCCCACCACTTCGCTGGCGTTGCTTCTAGCCACTGCATCCGCAGCTATAAGCAGTTTAGTGAAGGCTTGATCTTGCATTGGATACATGGTTGATATCACTAAGACTACTTCCCCGTCAACTTCTCTCGGCTCATTGATCCTCAAGTACTGCTCTCCATCAGGGAAAAACTTCTCTGTAAGCCCAACTACCTCTACGCCGAGGCTTCTAGCTATTCTTACTCCTTCACTATAGTTCCCTAAGACTAGGGCTTTAAGCACAGGTATCACCCACCTATAATAAGGTGGATCGGTTTTAATTAAGAACTGGGATGGCTGAAATTGAAGTTCTCACTAGAGCTACCGTGGGTTAAAGAAGCTGACCTATGGGAGCCTCTGGGAGATGGAAGAGTACGCTGTAATCTCTGCAGCAGGAGATGTATTATTGTTTCTGGAGCCTACGGAGCTTGCGGTGTCAGATACAACTATAATGGAAGACTCTACACTCTAGTCTACGGGTTGCTTACAGCAGCAAACCCCGATCCTATTGAGAAAAAACCTTTAATGCACTTCAATCCAGGCTCCTGTGTATTCTCGATTTCAACGGCAGGATGCAACTTCTACTGCAAGTTCTGCCAGAACTGGGTTTTAAGCCAGACTAGACGTGGAAGCATCTTCGGTAAACTCTACGAGCCATGGGAGGTAGTCGAAGAGGCACTCCGCGAGGGGTGTGAGGGGATAAGCTACACGTACAACGAGCCCACCATCTTCTTCGAGTACATGTATGACGTAGCTAAGTTGGCTAAGGATAAAGGATTATACAACACAATGGTCACCAATGGATACATGACACCTGAAGCTGTGAGGAAACTAGGCAGGCTAATGGATGCTGCAACAGTAGACTTTAAGGCTTCAGGCAACAGAGAATTCTACCGTAAGTACATGGGGGTACCTGACCCCAGCCCTATATACGAGAATATTCTAGAAATGAAGAAGCAGGGATGGTGGATCGAGGTGACAAACCTAGTAGTACCTAGAGTAGGGGATAGAGTCGAGGATACCAAGAGGCTCGCAGAATGGATAGCTTCAAATCTAGGTGAGGAGACACCATTCCACCTTCTAAGATTCCACCCAGACTTCCTCATGCAGGATCTACCGCCTACACCAGTGGAGACACTTGAAGAGCATGTTAAAGTAGCCCGTGAAGCCGGGCTTAAACACGTGTATATCGGGAATGTATGGGGCCATCCATTCGAGAACACATACTGCCCGAGATGCGGCTCCCTGGTTGTTAGGAGAGCAGGTTTTACGATAATTGAGTGGAAGCTTAGAGAAGACTTCAAGTGCCCTGTCTGCGGCTACAAGCTTAACTTTACTGGTAAACCCTATACATCTAGAAGAAGATTCTACTGGTGAGAACACTATGCCTTACTTCATAGTGGTTTTAGGGACAGCTGGAAGTGGCAAGACCTCTCTGACCAGCATGCTTCAAACATATCTTGAATCCCACGAGCTCGACGCTGCAACAGTCAACCTGGATCCAGCTGTAGAGACCCTACCATACACGCCCGACGTGGATATCAGAGACTATGTGGATGCAAGAGAGGTCATGAGGAAGACGGGTCTCGGCCCGAATGGAGCTCTACTAGCCTCTATAGACATGCTGCTAGCCAATATACATGAGCTTGAAGAACTAGTATGGAGTCTTAAAGCCAACTACATAGTAATCGATACGCCTGGGCAGATGGAGCTCTTCGCGTTCAGAGATGCCGGTCCAATAGTCTTAGAATCAATTATTAAAGATGCTAAAGCGGTCTCATTGTACTTAATGGATTCAACATACCTGCTTAAGGGATCCAACGCGTTCTCGGCTCTATTGCTCGCTGCATCAACTCATGCTAGACTAGGGTACCCGCAGGTGAATGTTCTAACAAAGATAGACGTTCTTAATAGCGGTGAACTAGAAAGAATCCTGGAGTCCCTGAGTGACCCTGAGGCTCTTAGCAGTGATATAGCCCGCGAGAAGCAGGCTAGCTTAATATGGGATGAATCCGAGATCTCAGTGCTCCTTGAAAAACTACTAGTATTCGATGTCGTCCCGGTCTCCAATGTTTCAGGCGAAGGCTTCGACTCCCTCTACGCTGCGATACAGAGAGTACTTGCCGGCGGTGAAGACTACCTAACCGAGGAGCCTAACCCTGTCCTCTAGCATGTCTCCCTGCATAATTTCTCTAGTTCTCCTAGAACACCTGCAAGCTCCTTATAGGAGTTAACCCTGATGAAGGAGACGTCGGCTTTCCTGGAGGCTTCTTCATCGTACACTGTATCACCTATGAACACTAGTTCGCCGTACTTCTCCTTCAGATAAACTAGCTGTTGAATCCTGTCAATAGAGTAGTCTCTTGTAACGCTTTCACTAATGTAGCCTGTTAAACCCAGCTTCTCAATTAACGGTAATAGTGTTCTAAGGCTTCTATTAGTTGCAATAATGATCTTAAAACCATTTAATGCTAGCTCTTTAACCTTCTCTACGTTCTCTCTAACAGCCTCAGAGTCTAAGAGCAGTACTGCATTCAACTCGGCTTCCTCAATTATCTCCCATGCCCTCTGCTCAACCTCGCCTGGTAGAGGGAGTTTTGAAAGCGCGAGTCCAAGCGGCTTTAACTCGTGGTTTAATCCTAGCTCGCTCCTAATTCTCTCTCGGAGAGCATCAAAGTCTACTAGGATTGGTATGAGTGTTCCATCCACGTCTACAGCTATTACTCTAGTACACTTCATACTATCACTATCTTAGCTGGATGAGTTGATGCAACCCGTATATCTCTTCCATCCCTTGTATATCCGACTAGCATAGCTTCAGTGTTGAAGGCGTAGAGTATTCTCCCATCACTATTAACACCTATGAAGCCAAGGGTATCTAATCCAACAGAGCTCTCCACGTAGCTCATTACTCTTTTAACTGCCTCCTCTACTCCAATCCCGTCTGACACCTCCATGTCTAGTCTTAGGCAGGGCATTGATCTCACAATGTACTCCCCGATACCTGTAGCACTACATGCAATATTCCTGGATGCGTAGAAGCCGGCTCCTGGTATAGGTGTATCCCCTACCCTCCCAGGTATCTTAAGGGTGACTCCTCCTGTACTTGTTGCAGCTGCGAGTACCCCCTTGCCATCAACAGCTACTGCTCCAACAGTATCGAATACATCCAGCACTCCTCTAACTAGCTTGAAGTATATGTTAGCGTGCTTTGAGATGAACTCCTGTATCCTCCTATAGTATTCCCCTTTAACCTCGCCTCCTAGAAGACGTTTAACAGCTTCAACATACCTTTCAACCACGTGCTGTGGAGGTGGAGGTAGCGGTGGAAGCCCCTTTAATCTTGCAAGCATCTCAGCTTCATCTCCAGCTAGTAGGATGTGGGGTGTCTCCTCGGCTACAATCCTAGCGAGCAGTATAGGATTCCTCACGTTTCTTACAGCTGCTACAGCACCTAACAGCCCAGTTGACGTCATAAGCCCGGCGTCGAGGCTTCTATTCCCAAGCAAGTCGAGTGTAGAACCGTAGCCAGCGTTAAGGTAGCCTGAGTCCTCCATGCATTTAACTGCCTCGACCACAGCGTCCAGGGAGCTATCATGACTCTCGAGTACGCTCCACGCTCTTCTAGTGCACTCGCCTACAACTTCCTCAGCTTTAACTCTTATTCTCTCATCTCTCCAGCTACCGGCGCCACCGTGGAGAACTAGGGCTTTAACCATAAGCCTACACCAGCTGTAGTATATCCCACTTACATTATAAAAGTCAACTTGATTATAGTAGGTTTCGAGGCCGCACACTGCAGTTTGAAGGGGACGGTATCCATGGGTGAAGATGAATTAAGTTCTCTTGTCTCAGCAATCTCCTTCAATAAGGAGAAACCGGTACTACACGTGATACCAGGAGTGCTTCTAGCGTTATTCACGTTGACATCACTCTACTATACTCAAGTGTATTTAAGAGATCTAAGCATCCCTCCCTTGTTCAGCCCGGTGGCAGCCTTACTTCTCGCATTCACGGCTTCTTCAACAGTATCCGTATTCTATATGCTTCGATTAGTTAAGAAGCATCTCTACGAGAGCAGTATTACAGCATACTACTTCACGCGGGGAAAAGACTTTAAAGGTGCTCTCAGCTATGTGCGCAATGCTATAGAATCCTCTACTCTCCCCTCACCAGTTACAGGCATGCTGCTAGTATTCATGCTGCCTGTTCTAGGGTATCTAGTTCTCCTCGTAATGGTTAAGAGAGCGCTGGTGAAACACGTAATCGAGGAGGAGAGAACTCTTCTAGGCTATAGCCGGGTAAGAGATTATAGTAGTGCATCGATAGCCATGGATCTAGCATTATCCATAATATCCATGGGTTTATACACCTCGCTCCTAGCCTTCAAGATCATAGGTTTATTCAACAACCATGTAAGCGTAGTGCACGGTAACCACCCTAACCCGCCAGCCCCGCTAGCCTACAGTGAGTCCGCGGGTACTGGGATGAGAGGTGAGAGTGCTTTAAGAGTAATCTCAGCTATACTACTGGTAGCCGGGCTCTCAATACTCTACTCTTACATGGGTTTTCCTATCAGTATTCTCTCAGGACCATCTCTCGGGCTCCTATGGTTCTCGTTGAACACTACTATCAAGCAGTACAGGTATTCATCCATACTAGTATTTAACGTAGGGTTAGCGTACCTGCTTCTAGCTATCGGAGTAGTAAATGGTGTAGTAGGCTATAGAGTTTACTCTGAACTTCTAGGTAGAAGTATTGAGAGCCTAGGGGAATCGCTCCGTAACCTGAGCTTCCAGGATTTAACGTTAATGATATTTCTTAACAACTTCTATACTTCAATAGCCTCTATTACGCCCTTCGGGTCGGTAGTGCTCTCTACAGGAGTGTTTAACGCTGGAGTGGTAATAGGGCTTAAATTAATGCTAAGCGACTGGCCTAGTAGAATAGCTGGACTGCTACTCATGATTCACCCCTACGCTATCCTAGAGCTTTCCGGCTACGCTGTCCTCGCATCCTCTGTGACAAGGCTTAGCTCGGAGAGAAAGTATCTTACGATTATTCTTGCTGGTATGATACTCTTGGCTACTGCGGCATTAATTGAAGCCTCTCTAATTGTTCAGACACCTTGAATATCCACTAGTTCCGGTGGGGGGTTCACGGCTATAGCTAGAGCCCCATAGACTCCTACATCATCGCCGAGGCTTGTCGGCTTTATTAATGGAGGCTCTGTCACAATATTCCTTAAAGTTTCAGCTGTGATAGGCTCTAGTAGTATATCAGTATTATTGAGGAAGACGCCTCCTCCAATCACTACAAGCTCTGGATCATAGCTGTTTATAGCTGAGGCAAGACCTGCTCCTGTAGCTTTAATGAAGAGCTCCACGGTTTTCAATGAGAGGGGATCACCACTCCTGTAGTACGCGAATATATCTATACTGGTCACCTCCTCTCCTCTAGTGATCCTCTCGGCTAGCTTGCTCCCCTTATACAGCTCGGGGTTTTTCCCGAGAAGCCATCTTGCAACCCTAGGCAGGTTTCCTCCTCCAGCATAAGCCTCCCAGTGACCGTAGCCCCCGCAGCCACACCTAAGATCCGAGTTGTAGTCGACTACTATATGGCCTATCTCGTGGGCATTCCCCTTCTTACCTAGAAGCAGGTGGTTATCTACGATTACTCCTCCACCGACACCAGTACTCAGAGTCACGTATAGCAGGTTTCTCACGCTACCCCCGGATCCAAAGTGCTTTTCACCCCATGCTGCTGCAACAGCATCGTTAACAACATATACTCTTACTCCGAGCATCTCTCTCAGAGGCTCCAGTAGCTTTATCTCTCTGAGTAAGGGTAGGTTGGGTGGTTTAACCACTACACCTCTCTTTAAATCCAGTGGCCCTATTGATGCTACCCCGACGGCGTTAATATCCTTTAGTTTATTCCCCCACTCGCTTCTTACTAGTGATGCAATGGTTTCAGCTATGATCTCGCTACCTCCTGTCCTCGGTGTCGGGATAACCTTCTTGTCGAGTATCCTGCTTCTACTGCAGATAGCTACTCTAATCTTTGTTGCACCTAGATCCACAGCTATATACCTGGGTTCACCCGCCGCCACTACTACCCTCCTCCCTCACCTTCCTGAAGAGTATTGGTGCATCTGCGACAGTATACCTCTCCACGCCTCCAAGATCCAGTTTTAACGGGTTTCTCACCTCGAAGCCGAAGGATGAAGCTAGCTTTAGTGAAGCGTTAGGTGTGAACGGGTAGAGGAGGGTTGCAACAGTTCTAATCAGCTCTAATAGCACGTAGAGTTCCCTGCTAGGATTAGACTTCTCCCACGGCTTCACTTCGTTAATGTACTGATTAGCGTATCTAGCTATATTCATAGCGTGCTCAAGCGCCTTAGAGACCTCGAAGCTCTTCATTGCATCAATGTAAGCGTTTACATTCTCCTCTACAATGTCTACTACCGGCTTATCAATACTTCTCCTGTATACTCTTCCATTCATTTTCTTCATTGCGAGTATTCCAACTCTTCTAGCTAGATTCCCGTAGGTATCGGCTAGCTCGCTGTTGTAAATGCTGTCGAAGAGCTCGAAGGATACCTCGCTATCCTTATCCATGTTGAATATTCTTGAAAGCAGGTATCTAACTCCATCGCTACTATGGTATCTTGCTACGAGCTCCTCGATCGATATAACGTTTCCAGTACTCTTCCCTATCTTTAAACCCTTGTTTACCAGGTACCCGTGAACAATTACTTTTCTTGGAGGTGGTAGGTCGAGGGCTTTTAGGATCGAGAACCATACAGCTGTATGGAACCATAGTATATCTTTTCCAATCACATGGTGGGCGCTGGGCCAGTAGACTTTAAGGTTTTCTTTGTCATCAAGGTAACCTACCCCGCTGAGGTAGTTCATGAGTGCATCAAACCAGACGTATATCACGTAGTTTCTATCGAAGGGGACTGGAATACCCCATCTAACTCTCTCAACAGGTCTAGCCACTGAGATATCCTTTAAACCCTCATTCCTGATCTTTGATGCAACCTCTCCAGCGTACTGAGGGGGGTACACGATATCCTTGTTCTCTAGTACATCCAGCAGGTATTCCTTGAACTCTGATAGCTTGAAGTAGTATGTATCCTCCTCGAGATATTCTAACGGCTTATTGTGTATTGGACAGTAGGGTTTACCCTCCACGAGAGCATATTCTCCAGGCGAGTAGTACTTCTCGCAGTCCACGCAGTAGTATCCCCCGTACCTAGCCTTGTATATCAGCCCCTTACTGTATATGTAGTTAAAGGCTTCCTGCACAGCTTTCTCGTGGCGTGGATCCGTTGTCCTGATGAAGTAGTCGTTAGAGATATCCAGCATCCTCCAGTATCTCTTATAGACTTCTGCCATTTCGTCAACGAACTCCTGGGGGTTCTTGCCAGCTTTCTCGGCAACCCTCTGAATCTTCAATCCATGCTCATCGTTACCGGTTAGAAAGAATACTCTATTGCCGATTAACCTGTTAAATCTAGCCATGACGTCAGCAAATACTGTTGTGTAGGCATGACCTATATGGGGAGAGGCGTTAGGGTAATATATCGGCGTAGTTATGTAGAATACCTCCATGTCAACCGCCACTAGCAGTCCTGTTTTAGGCTACTATAGGCTACTAGATGAGAACTCAGCTTTTAATCATTTCTTCTAGTTTCCCCATGTACTTTTTAACACGCTTCTTCACATACCTCATGAAGTACTTTAAGAGTGCTTTAAGCGGCATGTGGTATGGTTCATTAAAGTAGAATCTATTCACTATTTCCTCAGCCCAGTAGATTGTGTGGTTGAACATTGCTAGCAGTGCATCTATATGCTCTCGTTTAAGATGCTCGCGCATAAACCACTTGTTCTGTTTTAAAGCACCCATAGGCACAAAGAACATTGGAACAATAATGCTACGGTAGGGTTTAAGTCTCTCAATCAACTCTACTGTCTCCATGACATCGCTGGGTGTTTCACCTGGAATCCCAAGGATGACTGTTGCCGCCGGTATAATCATGTTTTCATGCATTATTGCAAAGGCATCCTCCACTACCTTGGGCCAGCTTTCAACTGGGTAGGGTGAAGCCTTAGCCCTCATAATCTCTCTTGCCAGCCTCACGCTTCCAGTCTCTATTCCAACCTCGACTCCCAGGAACCTTCTATGTTCATTTAGCACTAGCTCGCTCATAAGCTTTGATATCAGCTTGTAGTTATCCTCAGCGTACTTCACTGCAGCTAGACTTGCATGAGACCATGCTAGGCTTCTCTTACCGCCTATTCTATCGAGTACTTCCTTGTGAAGCTTTAATATGGGCTCTGGTCTTGGTTTAACACCGTCTGCATGATATAATAGTACGTCCTCACTGTGAAGTATGATACCCTTCAATCCGGCTTTCAAGTTTACGTCTACTTCAGCTAGGATCTTGTCGAGAGGAATGAATCTAAGAGGCCTCAGCGTGACACTACAGAACTTACATCCCCTCGGACACCCTCTCATGATTTCAACCAGCCCGTTAACACTGGCACCCTTTATAACCGGGATCTCGTTGACGCCGGGGGCGTTGTCAACCCCCACGTAAACGTAGCGTGGTAGCGGCTCGTTTCTCAAGGCTTTCTCCACGAGTTCAACAACTATTTTCTCGCCTTCGCCGTCGACTACAGTATCCACCCCCCATTTCTCCATTAGCTCCGGCTCGTAAAGCCACTGCCATGCTGCTGGACCTCCAGCTATAATCTTAACACCTTTTGCTTTCGCTTTTCTCACAGCCGGGCTCTCCATGAACCTTATAAAGCTTCTCCTATTCACGGGTTCTAAGCCTGTTATACTCCACCATTCACTACTTGGAGGCCCATAGGCGAAGTAGTCGTGATGGCTTAACATTAATATACGCATGGAGTCAATGTGCTTAGCTATATGATCCGGGTCCACTATAGCGGCATTGAAGCCTGCATCAACTAATACAGCTTCAATCTTCCTCATCCCGTATGGTGCTTCCCTCGGCCTTCCCTCCTTGTCGACTTTAACCTTCGGTGCTGCTAGAGCCAGCCATAGTGATTCAGGCATCCCTATCGGCGGGCCTGTTGCCACGAAGCCCAGGAACTCCTTGCCGTGATGATTACTCATCATTGTTCTATCGGTTGTTATGACTATCTCGTAGCCCAATTAAGCCACCTCGACTACAGCTTTCCCTTCGAGTTCCCTAGCTAGTTTTCCGGCGTCGCTACCTGTAGCTAAGATTATGATAGAGTTCCCAGAGAAGCTGCTGAAAGCTGCTTCAAGAGCCTCCCTCCTACTTGAGTAGCTGTACATTGAAACAGTGTACACATGGTTGATAAGCACGAGCTCCCTCATTAACTCATAGATATCTACCTCTAGCTCTTTGTGCAAGATTAACACTACCTTTCGGGTCTTACTTCTAGCAATGTAGCCGTATATCTCTCTTGCAGCACTAGATGCATCACTGCTTAGAGAATACAAGAGGATTACTGTTGAGTCCTCATGCTTCTGTGTCACGCTTATCCTCCTCTACGTCTCCTAATGGATTCAGCTATCTCGTGGAAATCCCTGAGACCGCTCTCCCTGTACGCGTCTTCCAAGGCGTTTCCAAGCTTCTCTAAGTGCTCCTCGATAAGCTTTCTTAGAGCATCCACTCTAACCCTGTAGCTCACTCTTCTCTTAACCCTGCTAGCTTCAACCAGCCCTCTAGCTTCGAGAACACTCATTATCTCTGAAATCATGCTCTTAGTATGGCCTGTTGCCTCACATAGTTCACTCAAGCTTAACTCTCTACTACTAAGTATCAGGACTGCTGGAATCCTCGCCATAGAGGGCTTTAAACCAGTAAGGCTGAGCAGCAAGTTCAAGCCCCTCAATTAAAACCACCGGATCGTTCGGAACGATCAAAATGATCGAAAGGGAATAAAACCTTGCAGCTTTAGAGTTACAGTGCTAGCCTTTAATCCACGCGAGTATAGCGCCGGCTATGAAGCCGACAGTTATAGGTCCTAGTGTTAGAAGACCTAGTGCAACTGCTACACGCCAAATAATATCTGCGATTTCACTAGAGTACCCAGCTATTTTTGTCAGGAAGTCGTAGATGTCCCCGCCGATACTCCAGATTGAGAGAGCTATGCCTAAGACTACTATTAGTATCAGCGCTATAATGTACTTGATGACCTTTAACGAGAAGTAGCCTAATGCAAGCCCCAGGAGAAACTGTACTAGGATCACCATGTATGATTTGGGGTTACTTAGAATCTTGTTCATAACATCCTGTGCTGTAGTAGTCTCATTACTCTGGGCATTAACGCTTACCGCGGAGATCACTGATAATACTAGTAGAAGAGTTAGCAGGCTGAGCCAGAGTTTTCCACTCAACTACTTCACCCCTTAGATCAAATTAAACCAATTCTATATAAAGGTTTGTGTTGACTGCCTGCCTGCTTCTGGAGGCAGTATCGGCATCCACTCGTTGAAGCCTGAGACTATTGAGAGATAAGTGTTTATAAGCCTCCATACAGTTCTAAGGAAGAATCCTTTTCCGTAGCTAGTTACCTCATCCTCGAAGATATCCATGTTGACAACTATAGCTTGAGGGTTCAGTACATTTGGTTGAACCATGATCTTGCAGTCGATGCAGACGGCTAGAGCCCTAGATAGAATGCTGTGCATAATCTTCAATCTGTCAGCAGGCTTCAGCTTCTCGAGCTCCTTGAGGTGCTCAGGGGATACTAGTATTGCAAGAGTGAGCACATACCTATCCTCTCTGTCAGCAGGATTCACAATAGTGAAGCTTACTCCAGGAGAACCCGGGGTTGAAACATTAATACCCCATTTAATTCGTGCTTCAGGGGGTGCTTCAAGCCTCCTTAGCGTGAAGGTTTCCTCGATTAGCCACCTACTAATCATGTCGCTAGCCTTAGACACCATGCTTGCCACCAGGGTTTGTGATAACTCTTCATCCTTATTAGCCTGTAGATTTATCTAGCTGTTAATGCTACCAAATTACTGAGAGTGGTGGAATAGTACTTGCTAGCGTGGCTTTTAGAATGGTTTAGTAAGGCTGGAGGATACATTGGAGTCTTTATGCTCTCCCTGATTTCAAATGCTATACCATACTCTACTATACCATATCTCTTCTGGCTGATACCAGTCTTCACGAGAATCCAGGATACCAGGATACTAGCTCTCACTATTGTATCAGCAGCTCTTGGAGCAAGCTTAGGGAAGATAATAGTGTACTTGATTGGTAGAAGTTTAAGCTCCATTGGATCGAGGAGCAGGTTCAAAGAGAATATCACCTACTTAGCGAGCACGCAGAGCAAAGCTCTCTTCGTAACAGTCCTCCTGGTGGCAGCTACGCCGCTACCGGACGACGTGGTTTACATACCGCTCGGCTACGCTGGATATAATATCCTAATATTCTTTACCGCACTTCTACTGGGAAAGCTCACTATAACATTCCTGGCAGCAGTTTTCGGGAGAAGCCTCTCATTTCTCTTCGAGGAGAATGCCGGGCTACCTTCATGGCTAGCTACAATCATTTACATAGTGATCACGCTTGTAATAATGTACGTAACTGGATCAATAGACTGGGTGAAAGTAAGCAGTACAGCCAGGGAGAAGGGGTTAAGGGAGGCGTTAAAACTCGTAATCAAGGAAACCTATACTTCACTACTAAGAATACCGAGCGTGATACAACACTTCCTTAAAAGAATCAGGGTCGTATAGGATTAGATAGCCCACTCCTAACTAGGTAATTTATCTGCACTATAGCCTTCGAGATACCAGGCCCTAGGTGAATAGAGGCACTTGCAAGCCAGGTGGCCTTACACTTAATATTTAATGGGATTAACTCGTTAATACTACATGGGATGAGGAGGAACCCGGGAGATCGAGAGCAGCACTCGATGAATGAGAAGTATTAAAGCGGGCTCCGACCACTAGAAGCTTGAAATCACTCAGGCTATCTGGTCTCCTAGCCGGTTATTCGAAGTATGTTAACACTTTTAGTTAAATTTTCTCCTTTAAAGTATACAAGCCTTATACAACAATATTTTAGTAGTATTCGAGGTGATACATGGTGTCTAAGGAGGGCTCTAAAGCAACCGGAGGAATATGGGGTAAGCTAATAGTATACGTTATAATCACAGTAATAGTAATGGGGTTCTCCAATGGTTCTTCACGCAGGGTGTTGACGCACTAGTGAACGCTACACGCCTGCAGGGCTTAGCAGTAATAAAAGATTATAGTGTATACGTCTACATAGTAGTGCTATTAGTATTAGGCTGGCTTATAGTTAACGCTATAGCCCAAGCCTTCTACGTGATGTTAAAGCGTAAGTATGACGAATCCACCGCCGCGGCTGTTAGAAGCTTAATCAGGATACTCGGGCTTGGAGGCCTGCTAGCTGGTATCGCTGGAGGAGTTGCAGGTGGTGCTGCAGGTGTAGCTCTCGGAGGTTTCATAGGCTTAGTCGTAGGCTTTGCTACCCAGCAGGTTCTAGGGCAAGCTATAGCAGGCGTGTTCATACTGCTAGCTAAACCCTTCAGGATTGGCGATGTAGTAGACGTAGCTGGTGAAAGCGAAGTAAAAGTTAAAGATGTCTCAGCAATGTTCACAATTGTAGAGAGAAAGGATGGTTTAGAAGTGCTAATACCAAGCTCTATGATCATTGGTCAGAAGATAGTTATAAGGAAAAGAGCCTAGCTTGTTTTAACTCTAAGAGATTTCCTTATCTTCTTTCCTCATTCACTCCGGTATCTTAATGCAACCGGCATAGCTAGCAGGAATAGTGCTCCTATCAGGGACATAGTGTTTGATGGCCCTAGTGACGCGAACACATATCCTGATGTTATAGAGCCTACAAGACCTACAATCTCGCTGACTATATTGAAGAGACCAAGACCATACCCACCTCTACTCTTAGCGAATATCAGGAATAAGTTGCTACCTATCACGTCGCTGGTTAAGTATATGAGCCCTAGAAATAATCCTATTACTATAACACTACTTGTTCTAATTAACGCTAGAACTGTTGCTACCCTGAGTATAATGCTGAATGTAAGAAAGCTTTTCTTGAACACTACATCCTTTCTGATGAGAGTGTAGAAAGTGAATGCCACTAGCCTGCCGGCACTATAGATTAACAACACGTTCTCTATGCTTAGATTCAAAACGTTCATTAGGAGGAATGGTAGAGGAACCCACAGGTACTCGCTGCCCAGCCTGAAGCCTGTTAAAGCCGTGAAAACCAGCCCGGATGAAACAGTTGCAGCCATGTATATCCTCGTGGATATAGGTACTGCTCCCCCCAGCTCCATGTATGAGAGGGCTAGAATGCCGTCGACAGACACCATTGCCTTCGACATGATTGATTCAAGCCTATAGTGTATTCTCTCAATCTTCAGTGAGGGTTCACGGATAACTAAGCCGCTTAGCATGTAGACTAGTGTAGCTGGTAGGGCCACGTAGTATATGTATGATGAGATAACTACTCTAAGGCTGGCATAAGCTATAGCGAAGAGTAGTAGCGCCTCGAAGAGTAGTCTAAACCTAGAGGTCTCAACAAACGCAGCATTCCACTCCCAGCTACTCCTAGACTCGAATATGTAAGTGTTGATGGCGAGTCCTGCTGAAGCTATTAGCACAGCATAGATTACTGAAGCTACGTAAATTAATGTCTTCGAGCTTAACGCCATGGAGAGGTATATTAAGACGTGAAGAAGAATCATTGAGAGACCACCTATACGCCACAATAAGTTGATTCTGCCGGCGTCAGCTAGCTTATCAGCTAGTTGGAGCACGAAGATGTAGGCAAGGATGTTTAAAGCGTTTAGTACACCCAGCTCTACGACACCGAATCCCAGGTACACGATAGCTATTAGACTTAAAAGTGTGCCTATAATTGAGAACAATCCCCTATTTAGAGCAGCCAGCGGTAAATCCATTCTTCATCCTCCTCAGAGTTGTAAGCTATACCAGATAGGTAATGCTTAAGAGCCTTAGGTAATAAGATATCGGCCCGTAGAATCTAGGATGCAAGAACCTGCAACCTATCTTCCGTTTACCTCGTAGTAGCTTAAACGTAATCCGTGTAGTAGCCCCAGTTGAAGACGGGCTCGCCCCCCATGATCTCCGCTACATACCTGCTGCATTCCCCAGCTTTTCTAACAGTGGTGCTACAGTCATCATCACATAGTAGTGTTATAATGGGTTTGTCAACAGTGTCGATGGAGAGTGTTACAACCCTGCTACTGTAATCGTAGTCTAAAGCCTCCGGCAGGCATAGCTCGCTGTTGGCATAGTCTCCTCTATCTTCCCCTATTATGTATTTCCTAGTAATCTTCGCTAAACCACGTATCATGGATTCCTCGTCGATGTAGAGGGGATCATGGAGTTCTATGTGGAACTGTAGTACCTTAGATGCATGCCTATATATTCTTCTCTCAAGCCTCTGGACTCCTTCAGCTATAGTGTCTAGCAGCCCTAGTTCTCTGAGCTTGTTTACTAGCACCTCATAAGTTCTCACCATTCTAGACTGCCAGGGATTCTCAATAGAGCCTGGTATAGTACTCCTCACTTTACGTATAGCGTCGTAGGAAGTATAGCCTTTAAAGACTAGGTATGATGCTGTGGCAACACCACTTCTACCGAGTCCACCTATACAGTGCACGAGAACTGATCCACCCTTCTCAATGTGTCTCTCAATGAAGATGCTTACCTTCAGCAAGTCGAGTAGTTCAACTGGATGGAAGTCCCTGGTTGGAGCGTGAAGTACCTCTAATCCGTGCTCAGCTAGAGTGTCAAGGTAGTGTAAGGGTAACTCGCTGGCTTCAGCGAGAACAACGATTCCTGTGAACCTCCGTGCCAGCTTTGGTATATCACTTAATCGAGGCATTGGTGATTGAGCCAGCTTACCTTCTAGAATCCACTTCACTATTCCACCACCCTTTGAATTGATCCCATCTAGCAACATGTATAGTAGAGTTGTTAATGTATACTCCGGGCGGGCGGTCCTCGACAACACCGATCACGCTGTAGGATATCTCGTAGTAGTCTAGCTCCCTAGTCACGTAGTCGACACGAGATCCGTCGACGAAGAGTACTACACCGTACTCTTCACCGCCAGCTAGCACGTGTCTCCACATGCATGTAGTGTCACCACTACAGTAGTCTTCCAGCTCAACCGGGTGGTGGGGTAGCTGCTTGAGGGTTATCCCATAGCCGTTTAACTCGGAGATATGGCTTAATGTATAGCCGAGGCCATCGCTTACATCCATTGAGGAGTGAATATACCTGTAGGTTGCCATGATCACGTTTGCTAACTCGACTCTCACCGTACTCCTCCTTGTATCTCTTACAACCCACTCACGCCTGCCTGCTTCTTCTAACCCGTGGAGTGCTACAAAGCCCATTGCACCATAGGAGCCTGTAGCTACTACTACATCCCCCGGTTTAATGCCACGTCTACGTGGAGGTTTCTTGCATGTCGTGAAGCCTATGACTGAAACTGCTATCCATGGATCCCTGCTCTCATTGGTGTCACCACCTGTAACCCTGACCTTATAGTAGTCTCCAGCCTCTCTTACACCACTTGCAAGCTCCTCTACATCTTCAGCAGTCATCTCGCCGCTCAGACCCAGCCCTATCATAGCTACAGAGGGAATGCCGCCTTTAGCTACTACGTCGCTTACTGCTCCAGTTAAAGCCATCCAGCCTACATCCCTCATCGTTCTCCACGGTAGCTTAAGGCTCCGAATGCTGAAGGCATCCAAGGCATATATAATCCTAGGGCCCTTGGGAAGCATATCTCTTGCATCATCAGGATGGCCTAGGTTCTCGGTAATAGATGGGGCTTGCAATAATCTCCCAGCTAGTATGCTTATAACGTTTTCCTCACCGAGATCTCTGAGAACCCTCCCCATTAAACCACCATTACAGCATTTGTTTTTATCCTGATGTAATATTTAGTTAACTTTCGCTAAGGTGGACTACTTGAGCAGGGGTAACGGCGAGGCCGTTGATACAGCTACGCAAGCCGTCTTATACGGGTTCTCAACAATACTTCAAGTTGCTCTTCAAGTAGCCACAATGATGATTATCTCGAGGAGCTTGGGGCCCTCAAACTACGGTATCTACACTCTAGCACTCCTACCCTCCTCTATTCTCTCAGCGATCTCTGACCCAGGTATTACTTCATCGATGTTCAGGTACGTATCGACTGCTAGAGCTCGAGGAGACGAGTGCACAGCAGCCTACTCCTATAGGTTCTCGCTGCTAATACTTTCAGCAATCAACACTATACTACTAGCCCTGATAGCACTATATCCTAGGGAACTCGGGGTGCTACTAGCTCAGCGGGAAGGATTAGATGCTTTAATCATTGCTACAGCACCATACCCGCTTGCCTCAACTCTGTACTCTGCTGCACTAGCCTACTATGCTGGCGTCGAGAAGGCTTTTCTAAGAAGTTTCCTCCAGCTACTCGCCCCGCTCTTAAGGCTCATACTAGTGTCAACTGCTCTACTAATGGGTTTATCTGTTCAAGGAGTGATCCTAGCTCACGTAGCCACATACGTAGTAATGGCTCTCATATGCATCCTCCTATCGATTAGGGAAGTCGAGATCGCAGGCTCGTGCTCGCCTGCATTCAAGCCCAGGGATTTCCTGGCCCTCTCACTCTCAATATACTTGATTGGGCTTTCAGGCCTCCTAGTTTACAGAGTGATAGGCTTCCTAGTAGCATATACTACACGAGACCTCGGCCTGGAGGGGGACTTGCAGGTGGGTAACTATAATGCAGCTAGCGCACTACTCGGCGCTGTGACATCAGTTCTCGGCTCACTAGCCATTCCTCTCACCCCCCTCCTAGCTAAGAGAGCAGGGGATCAGTTCAGGGATACAGCAGTAGTTCTACTCGATGTGCTTTTCGCTTTAGCAGTGCCTTTAACCGCTTACGCCTTCTTCTTCGCTGACAGCCTGCTATACTCTGTTTACGGGAGAAGCTATACTCTAGCACCCTTATTCTTCAGATACATGTCTATAAGCATGATTGCATGGCCTATTCAAGCAGTATACGGGGCCATCTACTGGATTCTCGAGGATAAGAAGCCTCTCGCACTCTACGGGCTTGCAATCCTGTCCTCCGGGCTTCTACTCGCTTTTCCACTCTCACTTGTAATGAGGTTACAGGGTATAGCGGTAGCACAGGGATTATACCCTCTAGTATCATCTCTCGTACTAGCTTACTACGGTAGCTACAAGTACAAGGTGAATCCTTCACTCAGAAGAGTCTCCATGATACTAGCGGTATCCATAGCTCTCTTAATGCCCATCAGGTACCTTACATTAAGCCTCCAGTACTATATCGCCCAGGCTCTAGTAGGCTTCACTCTATACGCTATTGCATTCACCGTGGTTGGTGGCTTAATAGGCATCATAAGTAGTATTGAGGTAGCAATGCTTGAAGCGTTATCCAGGAGGATCCCAGTGGTGGGATCCATCCTGGGAATTCTAGTATGGCTGTACAGGAAGGCAGCTGATCTCACTAGACGCGACTAGCCTTTCAAAGCTAGTCTCTGAAACTCCTCTTTAATGCTACTAGGTCTTTTGCAGCCTGAACGATATTCTCGGGCTCAGCTTTCATGGTGATCAGTATAGCGTTCTCCTCAGGTATGCTTGATACCCTTAGATAGCCGCTGTGATTCTTAACTAAGCTGACTAGTATATCCCTATCTCTACCATCCTCGTAGTAAACATAGTATTCGACCCCACCATGCTCAAAGACCTCGCTTTTCAAGCCCTCTACACTCAAATCATCCTGCTTCAATAGTCTGAGCCATCCACGCTTCACTACATGCATCCTCCTTAGCTTCAAGCCAGGTTCCTTAACTAGAATATCCAGCCTGTCAACCTTGCTCGTTAGAAGCCTAGCTATAGGGTAGTAGAGTAGACTGTAGTGTGGTAGAAGTAGAAGCCTAGCGTAGATCCTCTTTGCCCCGGTGGAGTCAAGCTTATACTCGGATTTAAAGCCAACGAGATACCCGAGAAGCACATAGTTTTTATCAACAGGCTTGAAGACTTCTTCGAGTGTTTTCACGATACTATGCATTAACCAGAGCATTCTCCTCCTCCAGTAATAATACCATACAATCATTACGCCAGCGAGAATAGATAGAGCTAGGACTGCCAGGAGATCCGTGAACTCCATGAAACCACCAGTGACATACCTATCATGCCTGCTCTAGTTGATATTTGCTCACAATGCTTTAAATTCTCATTAAGGGGGTGGCGTATACTAGAGGCTACCGTGTGGGTAAAATGTAGTGAGAGACCCTTGACTACCATTACTCTACGATTACTAGGCCTTTAGGCTATAGGAGTGAATACAGTGGAGTACTACTCAACGTGTATGAGTCTGAGTACTTCACTACTAGTTAGCTTGTAGCTACCTCTCTCATTCTCTACTACTAGCTCGCCTAGCTCTGTGATGTCCTTGGCTACACCCTTAACCTCTCCACTTACAGTTAGAGCTGTAACTCTTCTACCTAGGGTTGAAAGATACTCCATGTACTCTCTTCTCAGTTCATCAGGTTTCTCCGACAGCTTGTCTAGCCTGCCCATCCATCCCGTTAAATAAGAGAGTAACCTACCGCGTGGTACTAGCTCGCCTTTAATACCTCTGAGGCTTACAGCAGTTTCTATCGGGGGATCATTATTGACGTTCATTCCCACTCCAATATAGCCTATAATATCTGCTCCCGCGTACTCTCCCTCTAAGAGGATGCCAGCGATCTTTCCATTCTTGTAGACTATATCGTTAGGCCACTTTACCTCCGAGTTAACTGAGAGCTTATCTCTTAGAACTCTAACTAGTACGACGGGGACTATCATTGGTAGTAGCTGAGTGGTCTGAGGCTTAGCGTGGATCTTGAATGTCACCCATAAGCCCCCCAGGTTGCTTATCCAGGTTTTACCGTGTCTCCCCTTACCCTGGCTTTGAAGCTCTGATACTACAATACTCCAGGGAGGCAGCCATCTCGCTGAGGTCATTGAAGACCCCATTATAATCCTGTAGTAGTAGCTCCACCCCCAGGGTTTAAGCCATCCAAGGTTATCACTAGTACTCCAGGAGACAGATGACTCTGATACCTTGATAATGAAGTACTTGGATAGCTCACCGAGGATTCCGCGAGCATACTCCTCGGTCACACCAAGCTCCCTGGCTAACTCTTGAAGCTCCATCTCCCTACGCTGGGAGAGTACTCTTAGAACTTCTAGTTTCAACAGTAAATCCTCACTCACCGGCTTCGCCCTCCAGTACTCTTACTTTCTCGACAACCTTATCAATGTTAAGTATGTTTGGGAGGTTAGGGTAGTATACTCTTAGAAACTCGTAGAGGTTAACCACCTGCGTGCTTCTTCTAGCTGTTGATATCTCAACTAAGCCGTCCCTCCAGAGCTTTGATAGAAGGCCTAGTAGGAGGTTCCTGGTGTTCTCCATTTCAATTGACGCATAGTACTCTCTCGGCATATACTTTAATAGTATGCCGGGCTGCTCTACATGCATCTCGAGTACACCACGGTCTCTTCTAATAACAGGGCACGCGAGGCTTAAACCGTACTCGGCTACAGCGAATACACGTTTTTCCCTCTCATCTATATTGTATTTAACGTAGCGTGGAATATACGGGTAGCTTCGGCATATAAGCGGTTTGTATACATCGTGAATCAAGCATTTAACTCCATTGAGAAAAACGCATTTACCATTAACTAGCTCCATGACGTAGCTGAAGGCTATATTCACGCCTGATATCTCGTCGTAAACCATGTAGCCTGGCTGACTCTTGTAGGGTAAGCCCAGCTTACCAGCTATGAGTTTTAAAACTACGTCCTCGTGAGGTAGTAGTGATACAGGAGAGAAAGTACAGCAGAGACCACATGCAGGGCACTTGAATACAGGTATCTCCCTGCTATCTCCTCGAATAGCTTCTCCACCTCACGCAGTAGAGTAGTATCCGGGCAGCTTCTCGCTATAGAGCATTCTAACTCTCTCAACACCACCAATACCTTCAATTATCTCGGCAACCGGCGGTGGAACCAGCTGCTTCCATGAGGGATCACCACTCGCTATAAGCTTCCTTACAATACTCCCACTATACTTATCTCTATCAATAGATGGCGGAGCCACTACAGTGTAGCCTTCCTCAGTGAAGAGGCGCTGTATTATCGGATTTAAGGTTACAACGTATTTAAAGGGGGGACTGTACTGTCTAACAAAGTGTACAGCTGCCCTGTTGACTTCTAGTGTTGGCAGAGTGACTGTTATATACCTTGATAAATCGTGCCCAGCCCACTTGAGAGCCCCCCGTATCATGAGGAGTCTTTCACCTGCTGTAAAGGGATTTTCAGGTGTATGGCTCTGGCTAGCCATCCCAACTACTATTATGACCTCGCTATGCCTTCTATAGCAGTATTCTACAGCGTGGAGATGCCCGTAGTGGAAGGGCTGGAATCGTGCTATAATAAGACATCTCTCTACATCCATAGTTAAATTACCTCGCTTAACTCTCAGATCTACCCTCGGCTCCGCTTACCTCGCTGGTACTCTTTAATCTATCAATATACCTTGAGAGAGCCTCAACAACCTTCTTAGACTCCTCGATCTCCATGCTTACAATGCACTGCTCTATTAGCTCATTTCTGTATTTCTTGTATTCCTCTGGCGTCAACTGTCCTTTCGAAAGCATGCCTTCAACGAGGGATATGCATTCTCTCTCAATACGTTTTGTCCACACTGTAGCAATGTATATACCCGGGTATCGCGGGTCAAGCTGCTTAACCTCTACAATCCCCTTAAGTTCAGCCATTATTATCAGGTTTCTGACGTTCTCTAGCTCGTTCTCCTCGAATATAAAGCAGTTGTACCTTGAGAATGCTTTAGAGACCCGCTTAGCTAGCTCCTCCATGCTCACTTCTCATCACCTAGTACCGTTTTTGAGACAGGTATCCGGTGAGTATCAACATATACTCTCACAAGCCACGCATAAACAGGGTCCCCTATGCTACGCCTGAGGACACCGTTCTGGTATTTAGCCTTGTACACTATCTCCCCTCTATGATTGTATACAGCTATGTATCCTTTAACTCTACCCATATAGTTCCTTACAAACCACCCGTATACTGCGAAATCACCATGAGAGAGAGTGATCCTAAGGGATCTCGCCGAGCCTACAGTGTAGGTTGGCTTAGCAGCCGCCTCCTCTACTATATCGCTTGCACTCGGCTTTACGAGCCCCCGCCCTCTCCTGTATACTAGCAGGGAGCTTGAAGCAATATGCTTCCCACTCTTGCTCCTCGAGTTCTCGATCTTAAAGTACCCTATGCTGCTCAGCGTCTACCACCTACTACACCCTCACGGATCCGAAGTAACCCGCCCTCCTTGTACTCTATGATGGGGCTTCCAGCCTCCACGATAATACTCCAAGGCTGATTATAGAGTTGCCTGTTTATTCTGGCTATAACATTCTCTAGGACTAACTGTTTAACACCCATGAATACTTTTGTCTCGTCGAGTCTACCTTCCTCACTATACTTGTTGATTTCAACCTTGTACTCGTCTACAGTGAAGTACACGTTGACTACTAGCCTAGGCATTAAACCACCTACATTGTCATCTTAAACCTCGAGTGATCAATACTTCTAGTAGATTTATATGCCTCTTCAACAGCCCTCCTGTACTCCTCTGCGTTAATGCCGAGCATGCTCTCCAGAGTCTCCTTTACAGTCTTCGAGACCACGGGCTCTAACTCAATAGTATACTTGTCTCTAGCAACATAGGCTCTAATAATTACTGCTAGAGGTGACTCCCCTTCAAGCAGGTTTAGCTCTCTATCTACCACTACCTGCCGGCGGGATACCTTGCCAGTGTAGAGTACTACTCTAGGAACTCCACCCCCATTAGGGTATAGTAGAGTCCTAGGTACAGGTGATAAATCCAGTATATCTATCCATAGGCTGCTCTCATCTATGTTGAAGCCTTTAAGCTTCTTCTTTAGTTCCTCTAGGAGAGCCGTCTCCACTCTACTCCTCCAGCTTCTATCGAGGATTAACCTGAGTATCTCACCTGTGAGCACCGGCCCCTTGTAGCCGCTTAAAACGTAGTCTCCGCCAACCCGCCTCCATAAAGGTTTCCTCTCAATCAGCATTAGTCTTGCTAAACGCCCTACCTCGGAGTCCTCTCTCAAGGCTTTTGAGAGCATTAAGCTGTAAACATATACATCTGTTAGCTCGAGGAATCCTTCCAGCTCGCCCCTCGATATAGCTGCAACTCTCTCGTAGAACCCGTATTCTTCATCCAGCTTTTCGAGTAGAATGTCGAGTATTCTATCGAAGGCTCTGCAGACACTGTGATAGTAGACGTGCTCGTACATGCTGGCCTTAGCAATCATGTACTGCTTGAATTCCCCTATCCCGGTTCTATCGAGGACAGCCTTAAACGATTTATTCTCAATGATTGGATACGTGTTTCTATAGAGTCTCTCGTAGCTCACATAACCGTACTCGCTTGTCCCCGCATAATAGCTATCTCTCCTCAGGAAGTCCATGACGTCAGATGGGTATAATCCATCCCTTAGAATCCACTTGAAGGCTTCTATTACAGGATGCTGCTCCCCCTTATCTCCCAGTAGTTTTACAGTTAGCTCGGTGAGCCCTGGGAGGTCTAGCTTACTCTCCATGCTCTCCAGCTTATCCTCTAAGAGAACTTTAAACAGCTTTAACCCTATCTTCTCGTGGTTCGAGAGATCGCTAGGGGGATCCCTCCTCCATAGAATAGAGTGCTCGAATGAATGCCCGAAGGCTGCGTGACCTATATCGTGTAGTAGCCCGGCTAGCCGGCTAGCCTCCACAATCACTGCTGGCTTAAACCCCTCTAGAATACTTTCCCCGTAGAAGAATACCAGCTTCTCCGTGAAATCCTCTGCTACAAGCCCGGTTAAATGCATTACTCCAAGACTATGCTGAAATCTAGTGTGGACGGCTCCAGGGTATACTAGATGCGCTGTCTGAAGCTGCATTATGTACCTGAGTCTCTGAACAACAATACTATTGATAACCTGCTCCTCAACCTCCCTATTAAAGTAGACGTAGCCGTAGATAGGATCACTCACCATCTTCCAAGTAAACATACCTTTGAAACTGCTGCTCACAGCCATACCACCGTTTAAACCTACCCTACTTTACATGCTTTTATGATTACTGTTCCCCTGGAATCCATGGATCCAGAGCTACCCTGCCTCTCACAGCAACTATACTGTAGCAGGTGGTTTAGAAGTAGCAGGACTAGGGTAAGGGAAACATTCAGGAGGCCTGTGTAGTTTTAGAGTCAATGCGGCTACTTCTTTGCAATCCAGCCTTCAGCAGTCCTCTCAGCTAATCCCTCCTTCCTGAGGTCGTGGAGTCTAGCTCTAACTGTATTATAATTCAACCCTGTAATCCTGCTTATCTCCTTAGGCATTAACGGCGTCTTCTGGCTCCTCAGAAACTCAAGTATCCTCTCCTTTACAGTCTTCTGCTCACTCAAAACACACCACCATTCAATCCTTGATCACTGTATATAGTAAATAAAGGTATTAAAAACATGAGACGGCATCTAACACCATACTCCCACTCAAGTCACCCCGTGGTCTAAGTCCTACACCCCGGGAATTAAAGCTTGAATTGTATACACGGAGCTTCAAACTCCACTATCCATGGAGTTTCAGTGGGCAGGTGAGACTTAAGATTGAAGGAAACAGTACAGTTGAATCATGTAGCCGGCATAGAATACTAACGTGGAGGGTGAAAACTGGAATCCACGACGGAAACTTAAAACGCATTAACATTAGTTAATGCTCCCGGTGAAATCCACGGGAAGATGAGGGGCTACGCTAAGCTACCTAAGCTTTCCACAGTGAACACTGAGGTTTCACCGGGAGCTTTACCCGTCCTCGTAGTGGATACTGCTACACGTCTACCCAGCATGCTGTTAAAATACCCTTCTATTATCCCAAGGGTTACCTGGGGGTTAACTGCTAACCCTGCTTCACTAAGTGCTAAGCACTCCCAGTTGTCTATTATCTCTATGAGGTAGTTTACGTAGTTTTCTGTTGAAGCCTTCACTACTCCTAAGCCTAGAGCACTATATATGGCTTCGAAGAATCTCAGCCCTCGCTCAACATACTCTTCGAACCCGCCTACATCCTCTATCCTGACATTCCACCTCTCGTAGAGGTGTCTTCCAATCCCTCGGCCAAAGCTCCTTAGAAGACTGTGGAAGTGCGCCTCTAACCCGGGGGTTGATGCTAGCTGCTTATACATCTCTCTAAAGCCCTCTCTCAGCAGTCCATGCGTGAATATATGTGCCCTCATATCAGCTAGCATAAGGACTCTACTCTTCGGGAAGACATAGGCGTTGAGGGCTGATAAATGCTTCACGCTTAAAACAATGTCACCTAGCTCTTTTTTCAAGGATTCCTCTATGCTGGAGCCGCATGCTTCATCGCATTTCTCAACAAGGATGAAAAGCCTGCCTTCCTTAATATCGCTTGTAATAATGCCAGGTGTAGTTATATTGGCGATGCTAAGACCTCTCGAAGCAATTAAATCAGATATCCTTGCGGCAACCCCGGCTTTATTTCGGACAACCATGTCGAGGAGTGTAAACGGCTCCCCGCTCAAGAAAAATACCGAGGGAATATGGATCACCAGGGAGTCATAGTCCCCAGGCTTAAGTCTCCCACCACCTAGTAGCCTCCGTAAGATAACTCATCACCCCGGCAAGCCCTCAGGCGAATACAAGCTCAATTTATTATTAAACCACAAGATACTATAATATTAAGGTTGAGAGGGATAAAAATATTGAGTAACCCCTTAGAAGCTAATACAGTGGTACAGTTATCTGGAAGTCGCTTTTCTCATCACCGTAAAGCGAGGCATACATTATTATATACCAGTCTTCCCCGCTGGAAGGAGTTGTATCCCAGTACACTTTGAACACGATCTTTAAGCCACTGAACATTGTTAAGCCGTTAATATCAACTGATACCAGGCCGGCGAAAAGGTAGGCGGCAGTCGCATCATTATATACTCCCCGGCACCATGATTCATTCAAATTTTGTGGGGGCTTAAACGTGTCATCTAAGTCCACGCTTGGAACAAACATTGTTGCATTGACGACCTTGGAGGCTACGCTTCGTGCATCCTGGTACGCGTTGATGCCGCTAGCTAGCGGTATCTTGAATAGTATTAGCGTGGTACCGTTTCCATAGTAGTATGAAGCATACCTCTCACCAACAGCGTATTTAACTCCATTAGTCTCAGTGAGATTCACGAAGCCTAGTCTCTCAAGCATCCTGCTGTAAACCCAGAGCTGTATACGGGAGGGGTCAGGGATATAGAGGGATCTCTGCCCGTTGATGTCCACGTATGCATTAATGTAGACTGGTATAATGAAGCTATCCTCTATCAGCCTGCCTCTTACGAATGTAGCATTAAATCCATACTCTATACTCTTATTAAACCGCTTGTAGCCTGCCTCCACAGAGAAAACGTCCACTGATACATTCACCCTTAGAATATTAGTGAACCTGGAGTAGGGGACTGTGGAATTGCCTTCAAACCCGATATAGTACTCTACTGTAGGCGGGTACACGACTACCGTTAACCCGGCATCCCTCATAAGCGTAGCCCAGCTATTGAGTGAAGCGTAGACTTTCTTAGCAACAGCAATGGAGTAGACTTGAAGAGTATTATTCAAGATATCCATGTATCTAGATAGTGCATCCTTTACTCCAGTCCCAGTGTAGTTTGCTGTCCTATAACCTCCTTCCACAAAGCCTGTGTAGTTATAGCGTGTAGGCCATATACAGGCACAATTATTTCCGCTTCGAGTGCATGGAGTCTTGCAGACTTCATTCTGTGCTGGCGTGCATTTTCTCTCATACGGTCGCTCGGTTTGATTTATATCGTCGAAGTTTTTCATGCCCTCCAGCCACTTGCTTGTAAAGTTATTGTAGGCTGTTGTATTACTTGAGGCTATTGCTGAGATGATAATGCTGTTTAACTGCTGGTCTACTAGCCTCCAGACCTCCTGTCTCCTTGACTGTACCTCGATGTTAGAGATGTGGGTTAGTGTTGATGTAGTGTAGAATAGTGTTGTAGCGATGAGTACTACTACTATTACAGCTGCGACTGCTATAGGTAGCTGGGTCTTCAAGCATACACCACCTCGACACTATACTTTATGATTGTCCCGTAGACTGTTCCAGTAGTATACGTGTAGCTTGCCGTGTAGCCTCCACTCTTCTTGGTGAGGGCTTCGGCAGTACAGTTCTCGGCTCTCAAGACTTCCACGCTATCGGAGAGCCTGTACTCTGTTATATTCACGCTTACTCTTACAGCGTTAAGCCGTGAGAGGAGCTCGCTGGCTAGACTGCACGCTGTCCAAGCTGGCTTCTCCTGTATTACATCATAGACACTAGTCTCTCTAACTTTAAGCTTATAGCTAGTGGTGTAAGCGTATATCTCCAGGAAGAGTATTGCTGATGCCGCTACAATTAGAGCGAGAGCCATGCTGGATGCTAGAACCTGAATCTGCATCTTCAAGCCTACCGCCTCCAAACCCACAGCTCAAGCATGTAGGTGAAAGCCCCGATGGTAATGTAGCTTGAAACTCTTGTAGCCTGCGGCAGCGGGCTTCCGGGAGCATTAGTCAGGATATAAGTATTCCTGTACACTGGTGCTTGAATAGTCTTCGAGCCATCGCTGAGAGATACTAGTGATACTAGTACAGCATTATATATTGGTGCATAGATATCCTCGATGCTGGATACAGATTCGACGGGCCATGTCTGCCCCCGCTCGTACCTGTAGTATGTTCTCCCCTTCACAAGGTAGACTTCGTACTTCTTCAATGATGAATTGTACTGTTGCTTGCTTTCATCGGCCATGTACCTTGTCTCAGTTATATTATAATGTACTTCTACGGGGATACCGCCTGAAAATTTCATGTTCCATGTTATATTTGTCTTCGACGAAGTATAGTTTGCTAGCGTGCTCGAGGCAAGATAGTATAGCGTGGTGTTGACACCAGTGAAATTGTAGAAGCTGGTGGTATTCAAGGTTATATTACTCGGTGCGAGTACTAGCAGGCGTCTAGTACTATCGCTTATAGTGTAGCCTTCTGTAGAGTTAAGCCAGTACCCTATGAATCTTACAGCTCCCTGCTCTCCTACAGCTATAATTGCTGAGAAGCTTTTAACAGGGGATGTAGTGTAGTTGTAGGTGTACATGTATACGCCTCCTGTTTTACTGAGCACTGGCTCTACTACTATGCTTGAACTACCGTTTAATGACACTGCGAGAATACGTATCGTTGCATTGAAGAGCGAGGTGACAGTGATAACCCTGCCTACTGGATCCACTGTTATATTGAGGGGAGTGTATACTCTAGCATAATAGTAGTATTCTCCTGCAAGCGAGCCGGCATAACTTTCAACAGCTTTCTCCAAGCTCTCCTTAATCTCGCTGACTTCGAGTGTAAGATTACCTTGATTAAATGCATCTGCAAGAACCTTCTGGACTATAGTGGTGAAGACCTCACTGATATCAGTGCCTGCGATAACAGTCTTCTCAGGCGTGTAGAATTGTGATACAACCATATTGTAGAATGGTAGTACTGATAAAATTATAAGTATAGCTAGAATATACTCGACAACCTCCTTCACCCGCCTCTCACCCCTTTCACTGCTATTACAACTGTGACCGAGCCTCTATCCCCTAGCACTACACTTAAATCTACTGCAAGATCGCTTGAGAACACTATGTATCCCGCCCGCTCTACAGCAATTATGATGGGTGGCTTGGGGAAAGATGCATTCTGAGTTAAACTTGGATTGTAGACTGCTAGAGGCTCAGGGTAAACGAATGGTCTAACCATGATCCTCGTGAAGACTCCAGTTGTATTTATATCCTTTACCTGCCCTGGAGGCACCTCGCCCTCTAGTGATACACCGAAGACAGCCTTCAGTAGTAGGGGCTTGTAGCTTCCAGCAGGGATACTACAGTTAGCTACTAGTGTTCTGCTAGGCGTGTAGATGTAGTAGTAGAAGACTCCGTTATAGTATCCCACGCTTGTTAGATAGTCGCTACCCCAGGCTATATTCCCTGTAGTATTACACACTATGCTGCCATTATTCAGGATGAACACGTAGGTTTTATCAGATGGAACGCTGCAACTTTTTCCTATATTTATTTTATTAGCAGTAGCGTGAATCATAGCTGAAGTAGATGCTGTTGACCCCTCAATACCCGGCGCGTATACTAATATCATGCCTCCGGATAGAATCTCACTCCAAATGTAGTAGTCTACGAGTGTTTCATTACTATCATACACTAGTATTTCAACTGGATTAGTAACGCCGAGAATCGGGTGAGTTGAAACATTGAGTACAGCTATCCCACTTTCATTTACTACACTACTCACAGTGTAGTTGCCGTCCCGTACTTCAATCCTCCATCCTGGAGGCAGGCCGACAACCTTTATAGTCGTTAAGTCCACTGGCTCACTATACCTTAAAGCTATTAAGTCGTCGAAGAATGAGCCATTATACTCTTCTAGAACTCCATCATAGTATACCATTGGCCCAATGAAAGCAGGGTCGCCGGGCAACCCCTGGGTACCACTCCTATGCAGCTGGTAAATGATCTCACCTGTTGAAGTGTAAACGCTCATGTTCAGCTCAGGGTTACCCTGCCCCTTGGACGGGCTTCGAATAGTCACATTAATGTAAAACCATTCATCTGAACCTGCGGGATTGATTTTACTGCAATTGAGTTTTTCATTCCCTGTTTTCAGTAGACTATCTACATCGAGTGAGCATACGTAAATACTGGTTTTATTCTTCTTTAAGAGTAGAGCGAAAGCCTGTGTTGACTCGTTAACCAGTTTATCGCTTAGAACTAGGCCTCTCAGCACGTTATCAGAAGGTACTTTGATCTTGTAGAGGATACTAGCATAGTTTCCAGTCGAGTTAATACTTCTCTGAGCAATAGCAATACTTTTTTCTTTTACTACAGTGTTGTTTACAGCGTTGTTTGCTACTACATAGTTTACGCTTTCAGGCTCTACGCTTTCAGGGTCGAGTGTAATACTCCAGTTGCCGTATATGATGGTGTAGTGTGAGATATTGATTGAGGGATCTATTACAGTGGGTATTAGACGCAAGCCGTATTTCCTGGCGGTTGTATTCCACGTGTAGAAGCCTGCCCTGTAGTTTTGACTATCACTATCTTTTCCCGTTGACACGGGTCTACCGAGGGCTTCAACAATATACCCTTGCGTCCCGTTAACCCAGAAGTCTCTGAGAGTATACACGTTCACGTAGCCGGGGTTATTCTGATACCCGGCTGAAATAGTTAAGTTGGCTCCACCACCGGTTACATTCAGCGAGCTCGTGTTACCGTATTTAATACCCCATTTACCACTCAACAGTAGATCCGTTATATTATTGTAGACGCCTAGGTTGTCGAAGAAGGTGAATAGTGAGGGGTCGTTCTTCTCAATAGCATAGGGGTTACCCCAGTACATGTATATCGTCCTGGTTTCACCAGCCTTTAGGAAGGGTATTTTAACCCATATTAATGCCTGCTTGCTTGTATCATTCCAGTACTCGATGTAGTAGTTTAGTGGTGTCATCCCATCTGAATCCGTGAATCTTACATCATTCCTCGTAGGTGTGAAGACTCTACCAAGGTAGCTGCAGTTTATGCCTGCGTAGGAGAGGTTTACGAGGACAGGGTAGCCGGTTAGGTTTACGCCTGCCTTCTCGGATATATTGATGGGTATTCTGCAGAGGAATAGCGACCCGCCTTCACTGTACCCGTATCCTGGGTCAAAGCCTTCTCTATACTTATCGATTACTATTTGCCCGCGGGCTACTTCAACAGGCTTATCGATTACTCTAGCGTAACCGTAGATAGTGTTATCGGGGCTTGCTACAGCAACGTAGAGTCCTGTGTCAGCTGGTATCCTAGGGAACAGCTTACTCAAATACACGCCTGAGCCTATGTAGACATTGTACTTCTCTCCTGATGCTGATTCAACAGGGTTTGCTAGCTGGATTATAGTATTGTTTAAGCCTCTTACAAGTGCGTCTAGTATGGCTTCACTGAGCTTTCCAGCTATAGCAAGCGCTATATCCTCGTATAAACGCTGGAGGTTAGTGTAACGTGTCTCCTCGTAGATCGCAGAGCCGTAGTTAACCATAGCTACTAGTAGGGCTAGGAGAACACCGACCCCTATCACGTGGACTATTAGTGTTGAAGCCATCAGGCTCCCACCTCAACTAGTAAATCCACGACTATTATGTCGAGAGAGAAGGGGACTCCCGTGCACCTGCCTCCCAAGCCCACCTCAGTTAAATTTACTACACCATAGGTTACTCTACTCTTTAATACCTCGTCTATGAAAGTGATCTTTAGATCCCAGAGGCTTGCATTAATATTAGTATACACGTGGCGTATGCTGGTTGGTGTGACCCTTATAGAGCCCCCCGTACCCTTGAATCCTGCAACCGTGATGTTATAGTATGTAAGGATATAGTAGTATCCTGTTAGATTACCTGTTAAAACCACGCTGGCATCCACGAGTAGCCTGCAGGCATCTAGCTCAGTGATCATTAAGCTGCTGCTTCGATCCCTGTACTCGTAGACTCTTGGAATAAACCTTGAATCGTTGACTAGATAGTATCCGGAACCATAGACTAGCCCCTCCGGGTTGCTTACGCTTGCACCCAGGGTTAAAGCTGTACAGTTGAATATGAGGGCTGGTGTTGAACTCCCATTTAAGTACACCTCTATAACTCCTGCTCTCCCGTATCCTAGTGATGTATAGTGTGAGGGGATTACAGCAGAGTATTCTCCTACCGCGATGATGTTAGGGAAGCTTGATGCAATAGACTTGAAGACCTGCTTAACGTACTCGTACTCTGATCTCTGCATGCTAGCAGTCAGCATAGCGTAGCCGAGTGGGAGGACTGTTAGAGTTAAAGCTAGAAGAGCTGACACCACTATTATGGTCGGGTAGACTTCTGAAATACTCCTCATAGCACGCCCCAGCTCACTAATAATGTTACTCTTGAAGGGTTCAAAAACTTAAATTTACACTTAGCTGAAATCTAACCAATGAACACCTGTACTTCTACTACAGTAATGGTTACCCTGGTAAAAGCCTGCGACTTAATGGGTTTAATTTCCTCGGTTAGATCCGGGTTTATGCTCTCAAGTCTCACGCTCCTTACATTATAGTCTTCTGCTAGAATCCTAGTGCTGAATGATACGGCTAGCAGGCCTTGACCTACCACCCGGGGGTATCCTAGTCCTCCTGGACCGGTGAGATTGAAGACTGCTATCTCTAAGTACTCTTCACCGCCGATTAAGTTAATAGTGTAGTATGCTCTACAGGTATCTAGCACTAGAATACTCGATCCATTAGCATAGTACTCGTATACTAGTGGGATCAACTCTACATCACGTACTATTGAATAGTTGACACCTCTAACTATAAGCGGGTTTAGATTGCTTACCACAGGCTTCATTATTAATGCTTTAAGGATACTGCAGCCGACTGCATCAATTACTCTACTGCTGTTATTCCCGCCAAGTGTTATATTGAGCTTGTAGCCTGTATTCTTGGGCTCGTAGCCTAATGCCACCAGCTCGTGAGGGTATGAGTACTCGTTTGTATAGTTGCTCCTCCACTTCTCTACGATTGCATCGGCAAGTTTGTTGAACATGGTTTTCACATAGCCGTACTCTAAGAGAGCTTTAGCTTGATCAGTATAGAACATTGTATAGAAGTATATGGAGAGGGAAATTGCTAGCACCACAGTGAATAATACCAGCAGTGATATAGCTTCACCTATACCCTTAGCCATAAGATAGCACCATTTACCCTGCGAGGCTAGGCATTACTAGTAGTGTTGCAAGAGTTGCTAGAGTTAGTAGTATCCCGTGGATAACTCCAGCGATAACTCTCCCTGAAGATATCTTCCCTGCAACAACCCCCATTATGTAGTTGTTGATGACTATGCTGGGTAAGACTAGCCCAGCCGCCTGGCTGAATGCTCCTGACTGCATTGCTATATTACCCATAAAGCTCGTCATGTAGACAACTGTCACCGCTGAGAGTATTCCACCGATATATGGGACTATCATCAGGGTTCTAAGACTCCTCTTTCTCTCACTCTCAATAGCCTCAAAGCTCTCCGCGAACCACGCTAGATTATCCAGAACTTCTATTGTGCCACCACCCACCTCGATGGAGTCTGTGAGTATGAAGAGGAATACCTGGCCCACCCAAGATTTAACCCCCTTCATCACATCCCAGACTATTCTCCTCAACGGCATTCCAAGGCTTAACTGCATTGCTATCTTCTTTAAGTGTGGAGTGAAAACCCCGTAGTCTCTTGTACTTAGCTCTAGAATGCTTTTCTCAGGTGAAAGCCCAGTCTTCCTAATCTCGACTAGATCTCTTAGAAACCTGGTTATACCGTTTACAATTCTGTACTGCCTTACAGTGTAAATATAGTAAGCTGCTCCAGGCAGTGATGCAATAATCAAGGCTGTTGAGAGAGCTATTGATGTGTGAGAGTATCCTGGAAGCCTTTCGGCACTAAACAGCGTGAGGAATCCTCCTACTAGCTGGACTAAGGGGTTCAGCTTTAAGGGGTGGTAGGGCGGGAGGGAGATGTAGAATACTATGCCTATGATAGAGAGGAATAGGAATATCGGGATGAAGGTAGCAAGAAACACTATGTAGGGCTTCCAATCCATGTAGGGATCCTTGTATTGTAGTAGGTCAGTTACGTATATTATGGCGCCGCTTATCAGCGGGGCAATAATGTAGAGGAAGAAGAACATTCCCTCGCTTGATAGCCCGAATGGGACTGCTCCAGCGAATCCTGCTGTAACAAAGTACATTACAGTGAATGCTATCATGGTTAGCAGTATCATAGCTAGATATGATTCAAGGAGCCCGCCGAGCCTGTCGGCAATTATCTTTAAGCCGACAAGCATCTCATTGAACAATAACCTTGTCGTTTTATTGAGGTAGTCGGCTACGTCGCCTCCAGCTTTAACGGTTGCAATATACCCTGAGAGCACTCCTCTAACCTTGCTACTAGGAGTTCTCTTTGCTAGCTCATCGAAGGATGAAAGAGGATCCTTACCCAGCATTCTGTTTAATAACACGAATCTCTGCACAAGCTCGCTAGTTCTCTTGAATATAGAGCTACCTCTAAGCACTCTCTCGAAGGCTACGTAGGGTGAAAGCCCGCTCATAACCATTGTGCTTAAGTAGCTGGAGAAGAAGGGGAACTCGCTGTCAATGGATGAGGCTCTGCTTGAAGCTATAAGGGCTGGTAGGGAGGCTGCGAATAGGAGGGCTACTACAGGTATTACTACTAGTACTGCTGCAACAACAAGGTTCTTCAAGACTAGTACTGTTACTACAAGCATGATGAGTGAGAATACTGAGGTGATTATAAAGACTAAGCCTGCTAGTGAAGCATAAACCTCATAGTATACATGTATCCCTGACCTCCTAATGTGCTCAGGTATATTAGGAAAGAGCTTTAGCAGCGGTTTCCCCAGCCAGTAGAAGTACGTGTATACCTTATCCCAAAACCCCAAACCCAGACCCCCATTACCTTCTTTGAACGCCTGTTACTTAAAAGTTAGATAATATTTTAATATCAATACAGGTAGCCTGTTATATATGTCAAAGAGGGATGCCCGGCTTTGAAAAAACTAAGCTTTAAGATACCTCTACCAAAGTTATCCAAGACTGAGCGCGGAGAGAAAGCCGAAGTAAAGCCGAAGGAGATTACTACCCGCGGTATCACAGCACTTGAGGAGTCAGTTCAAGTTCTCCAAAGAGACCCCTCATGGCGTATCCTGGACTCATACTACATATACAAGCCTTTCGTTAAAGTCACGATTGCTGAGACACCTAAAGGACCAACATACTTCGTTGAAGAAATGGGGTTAGATGCAGAAGATAAAATAGTCTTGGAGAAGCTCTACGAGATACTCATGGATGAAATGAAGCCACCGCAGAGTAAAGAGGACTTTGCAGATCTAAGAGGCTATGTTTTCAGGGAGGTTAACAGGATTAGCGAGAAGTACCGCGAGAAGCTCGGCCTAGCTGGCACCAGGCGGTTAAAACTCATGTACTACATTGAGAGAAACTTGCTGGGATACGGGATCATAGATCCTCTCATGAGGGACCCCGAGATCGAGGATATATCATGCGATGGCGTCGGGGTACAAGTATTCGTCTGGCATCACAGATATGAGAGCATCCCCACTAACATAGTCTTCATCGATGAGGAGGCTTTAAACGAGCTGATAATGAAGATGGCTCACATGGCGGGCAAGCATATTAGTGTAGCATACCCTGTCCTAGACGCTATGCTCCCAGAGAAGCATCGTGTTGCAGCCACGTATGGGAGGGAAGTTAGCACTAAGGGCCCCACCTTCACAATACGTAAGTTCAGGGAGAAACCATTCAGCATTATAGAACTAGTGGAAGGAGGCAATATAGACACGCTTACAGCCAGCTACCTCTGGGTGCTACTAGAGCATGGGAAGACCTTTATGGTTGCGGGAGGCACGGGTACAGGAAAAACTACAATGCTTAATGCTCTCTCAATGTTCATCAAGCCTGGCATGAAGATCGTGACAATCGAGGATACCCCCGAGTTAAACCTGCCTCACGTGAACTGGGTTCAACTAACTAGCAGGGAGACGTATACTGTTGGAGCACAGAGTCTTGGCACAAGCGTTAAACTCTTCGATCTAGTCAAGTTAAGTTTAAGGTATAGACCAGACTACATTATCGTTGGAGAGGTTAGAGGCGAGGAGGCATTCGTGTTATTCCAGGCTATGGCTACAGGGCACAGCGGGGCTTCAACAATACACGCTGAAACCCTCGACTACGCTGTTAAACGATTAACAAGCCCCCCGATGAACATCCCACCAGCCTACATGGGTTTAATGAACGTCTTCATGCATATCCAGAGGGTTATAACAAGAGTTGAGAAGGGTGTTGTAAAGGTTAGAAGGAGGATTACAGTCGTCCAGGAGGTTGAAGGCTACGAGAAGTATAGAGTGATCACGAAGTGGGATCCTGCATCCGATACTCATGAAGTCCACCTAGAGAACAGTATTCATCTAGCAGATGTAGCAGCTAAGCGGGGCCTAGACCTAGAGGATGTAATCGAGGAGGTCAAGCGGAGGGCAGTAGTCTTAGAGTGGATGAAGGAGGAGGGGATTAGGGATGCATGGGATGTATCAAGAATCATATTCGACTACTACTATACGCCTAGCGAAGTCTACGAGCATGCAGTGAAACGTTTAAGCGAGATCAAGAGTACTAGTGCTGGGAAAGCAGCTTTCGAGACTAGCAGTAGAGTAGAGTGAGTCACGCGAATACTACCTCAAGCACTACTTTTACACCTCTTAAATCGTGTAGCTCTGTGAGAAGTGGTAGATCCTTATCTACAGCTCTCTTCAGCTCCTCCCCTCTACATTTACCAAAAATGCCTTTTCTACCCAGCTTCACGCGAACCACTAGTACACCATCTCTCTCCTCGACTGCCAACTCACCCGTCATCGTGCAACCGTAAAGTGATGCTGTATCACTGATAATATCTCTTAGATGCTTAAGGAAACCTCTCAGTGAATCCATATCTCGTTTTAATGGAGTGGTCTCAACCACCTTGGATTCAATGCTAGATGCCTTCTCGGGTGGTTGCGCTACAGTTGTTTTCTCCTCGGCCTCAGCGACTATTGCTGATAAACGACAGTTAAGGCCTGCAACTCTCAGATCAGCAATTAGATCCTCCAAGGCTACGTAGCCAGCTATTCTTCCACCACTAGTAATATACGTGTACGCAACAGACTTAACCACGCCTTCCTCTAAAAGTATCACGTAGCGTTTCTCATCGCTGTAGCATGAGAGAAGATAGCTTCCTTTCCCTAGCCTGGTCTTCAAGAGATCTAAGAGTACCTGGAGGTTTAGTGTTAAATCCTCAATGTACTTAGTCTTTAAAAGCAACTGGGCTTCTGTGAAAGCATCCCCTAGTAGCCCTAGGGATCCTCTATCGTATCTTACTCCATGTATCTCGGAGTACTCGCTCAAAACACGAGACACCATCTAAAGCTTTACTCTAACCCCTAAATCACCTATTAACTCACTCATCAACATCTTATAAGGACTCTACCAGAATTCTACTATTTGTGTACGGGGATTGCTCGGATGGCTAGTACACTAATTATTACGCACAGCGATATGGATGGTGTTGCATCAGCAGCACTATACGTGTACCTAGAGAAGCTTAGTGAATACAGAGTCTACTTTACAGAGCCTTATAGTCTTCACGAGACGTTAGAGAGAAACCTTAACGAGGGATTCGAGAGAATAGCAATAATGGATATAGGTGTTAACCCGCTTATATTCAATAGAGTAGTTAAGCTGCTAGGAGACTACGTGAGAAGAGGGGGGAGAGTATACTGGTTTGACCACCATGTTTGGAGTGAAGAATGGATCCAAAAAGTCAAGGAGCTAGGAGTCTCACTGTACCTTGATAAATCTACATGCGCAACTGGCGTCGTCTACAAGTACAGTAATCACGAGAATAGCTTCGAGGATGAAGTCTTTACATCAAACCTCGTTAACGGTGTCTGTGGAGGCGACTTATGGAGATTCGACCACTGGCTGAGCCCATTCTACATTAGGCTTGTAAGAAGAGGCGATAGCATTGAGTGGAAGATGAAAGTACTCAGCACCCTATCGAGAGGATTATACTGGGATGACTCCTTCAATGATAAGATTATTAAGGCTGTAGAAGCCGAGCTTAATGCTCTCAGAGAGGATCTAGTGAAGGTTTCACGAAACATCAACGGTATCACAGTATACATCTCCACGTCGAGAGATGACGTTGAAAACAGCTTCCTAGCGTCATACCTCATGTCGAGATTCAACGCTGACGTAGTAGTCATAGCTTCACCAGACGGTAAGTTAAGCTTTAGAAGTAGAGGGGTAAACGTAAGAGATATAGCAGTAGCACTCGGTGGCGGCGGGCATCCAGCAGCCTCGGGAGCTAAAATACAAGTACCATTAAGAGTAAGATTATTCTCGAGAATACACGAGAAGACGCTCCTAGAGTACGTAGCTGATAAAATAGCTGAGCATGCAAGCCTTCTAAAGTAATCTATAAGAGCCGTCAGCTGACATTTTAGTCAATACACTCAGGCCTGAATAACAGCATAAAACATTCACGTGTTTACCATAATACTTCTATGTGGGAAACCCTTCCCCCAGCATCTAAACCTAGTGAGAAGCTAGGAAAGAGTAGTTGCAAGTGCTCATCCAGCACTCCTAGCCCTTTCATTTACGTGGTGATTACTAGTCTCATTACGAGAGCCCTGTGAACTCCTTAGGTTCAACAAGAAATTGAATTCTCGGAGATCAGATCATCTAGTAGTGCTGCATGCAGAGTGGTTTAAGCAGTACTATCTCGCCGTCGCTATCCCTGTAGACTTCAACACAGCTCTCTTTAAGCTTTAATGCAACGATCGATGCTATTAACGCGTCAGCTAAATCCTTTGAGAGATCTATGTCTACAGTTAAACCCATTGTGCTAAGTAACTCGCTGAGACTACTGCAGCGGCTTGACTTTAAAGCACTTCCCGGATGAGTTTCTACAACTCTAATACCCACACCTCTGAGCTTTTCTGCAAGCCTCATGCCTCTCTTCGTTAGCGCTCTCATGCCCCTCCAGCCGGGTGGTAGAAGCCTGTATCCTTCCCTTAAGAGCTTTAAGTCTACTCTACGGTAGCTACTACCGTGCGGGGGTGTTAAAGGGGCATCTATAGCTATAATGTATGGCTTAAACTTCTCAATATAGTAGAGTAGGTCTTCGTCACCGTATAGTAGGCCTGCGTAGGCTACCCTAGGTGTAGCCAGCTGTTCCAGGATTACCAGACCGCTGGGATTTAATGGGCTTCCAGCTAAGTCTACGCCGGCGTATCTCACCATTTAACCTTCTCTCCTTTATCGAAGCCTATAGTCCTCCTGTACTCCTCGAATAATTCCTCGACAGTTGCAACCCACTTCTTCAGGTCTGCTGGCTTCGAAGGATACTTGTCTAGATGTAGCTCTGTTGCTTTCTTCATGTAGCTTCTAACAATTCTCAGCTGGTTTAGTAGTGACGGCCTGCCGAGAGCCTTAAGGATCGATAGTATCCCGTGGGTTATTCTCTCGCCGAGCTCGCCTTTAACACCTATATCGTATACGGATGCTCCATCCACCAGCCTATTCGATATAATCCACTCGAAGTCGCTGTTCGATAGTTTTTGAAGGTACATTCTAAGCACGTCTAGCCCAGCTTGTTTAGCTCCGTAAACCTGCATGTACTCTATGTTAGCCTCCCACATTGCCTCCTCGCTGACTGTTCCTAGCTCTAAAGCGTTACCCATGTGCTTTGCAACTATGTGTGCCGCTTCAAGCGATGACCCTTTTCCGCCTCCGTGCACTGGGTTCACTGTGTATGCCGCATCTCCTACAGTGCCAACATTCCTCCAGACTAGAGTTGGCATTGGCCTGCGGGTGGGTACTATTCCGCCGCCGGCATGTATTACTCTACCAGGGAACCGGGGCTTCAAGAATCTCTCGTAGTTGTGTCGTGGATTGTAGAGGTTGTTCCATATGACTCCAAGACCTAGGTTTATGATTCTACCATCCCTTGACTTAGGGAAGAGCCACCAGTATCCGCCGGGGGCTATCTCGGTATTCAAGTATATTACTGCGTAATCCCTGTCTTCATCTCTCACGACTCCATCATACTCTACTATCTCTCTATACGCTATATTGTAGTCGGTTGTATAGGGTCTCTCAGAGATAGGCCACTCCATGGGTAGCTTGCTTCTCAGCGCTGGTTTCGCCCCGCTCGCGTCAATGAAGGCTCTAGCCTTTAGCTCTATGCTTCCACCACTAGTCCTCCTAGCTAGGATGGATTTAACGCCTTCACTCCCGGCAACAACATCGTAGACTGAGTGCTCATCGTATAAGTCGACGCCTTTATCTAGAACCTGCTTTAAAAGCCACTGTCCGAACCTGATTCTATCGATGCTTACTCCTTCACCTGGAACAACTATCTCATGCCTCTCGCTAGGGCTATATATTTTGACGCCCTTATAGTAGTAGTCTATAACATTCTCCGGGAGTTTAAGCCCTATATGCTCGAAGTGGTGTACGCCTATCGCATCCCCACACGTCTTATCTCCTATCCTGCTGGCAGGCTTACTGTCAACGAGCGCAACTTTAAATCCCTTAGATGCAAGCACTAGCGAAGAGTATAATCCAGCCACACCAGCTCCAACAACTACTACATCATACATTCTACACCAACCCTCCTAATACTAGCCTTCTAAAAGAATATAAGTGTGTAGCATTAAGTAATCTACTCACTCCACTATAAGTGTGAAGAATGGAGTCCACTGTAAAAATCTACGGTAGGGTTCTCAGCAGCATGCCTTCAACTACAATGGGTTGGAGGTCTCTGAGCAGCTTCACAGCTGTCTCAAGCCTAGAGGCACTACTACTGTAGAGGGTTATCAGCGGGTCGCCCCTGTTGACTCTATATCCAACCTTAGCGTGCAGCTTTACACCTGCTCCTTTATCGAACGGGGCGCCGCACGCTCTTGCAATTAGTGTTATAGCTGTGTTATCAATATGTGTTACCGCCCCCTCCAGTGGAGATTTAAGCGTGTACGTGTGGGATCCAATGGGGATATCTTCTGGTTTTACATTCGGGTTTCCTCCCTGCGCTTCCACTATCTGCTTGAACTTCTCGTACGCTCTCCCTGAGAGGAAGACTTCTCGCGCAACGTCTTCGCCTTGACCAGGCTGCACCTTCCCGCTTAACTCTAAAACCTGGCCTGCGAGCAGGATAGCTTTATCAACGAGACTCCTGCTCCCCCTCCTCTCAATTAATGCTTCAAGAGCTTCTCTTGCTTCAAGAGCTGGACCAGCTGTAGTTCCAATTGGCTGCCCACCGTAAGTTAACACGATTCTCACAGATAAACCAAGCATCCCCGACTGCCTGATGAAAAGGCCTGCTAGTCTCTCAGCCTCAGTTAAATCCTTGATCTTCGCGCCGCGTCCAACCGGGATATCTATAACCAGCCTCTCAACCCCCATAGCGATCTTCTTGGAGAGTATGCTTGCCACCATCTGCTGCTCTGGATCTATTGCTATCCTCCTCTCCACGTTAACGAAGATGTCGTCAGCTGGCGCTAGGTTAAGTCTACCACCCCATGCCAGGACACCCTTAGTTTTCCTCACTACCTCTACTATCTCATTTATTGTAAGGTCGACTCTAGCTAGAACCTCCATAGTGTCAGCTGTACCAGCTGGGCTTGTTATAGCCCTGCTACTAGTCTTGGGTATGAGGAGGCCTGAAGCAGCTACTATGGGAACAGTGATCAAGGCAACCTTGCTGTTCCCTGGTACCCCGCCGATACTGTGTACATCGTACACTGTCTCCTCGAATGCAACTCTACTACCTGTCTCCACCATAGCTCTTATGAGATAGCTTAACTCTTCCTCACTAAGCTCTCTGTAAAGCTGGCTTACAAGGAATGCTGCTATCTCGGCCTCCCCGTAGACGCCGTCCACGACATCCTTTATAATACTCTTCATTTCATTCTCTGTTAGCTTCTCTCCTCTAAGCCTCTTCTTTAACGCATTAAAGCTGGCCGGCAACCCCACTGGCTTAACTCCAACTCTCTCTCCCTCTGGTACTTTGAGTAAAGATAGAGTGTTCTTGGTGAGAGCTATCACGCCTGGTGAAGTTATAGTCTTGCTAACCAGGACTACCGCGTAAACTGATCTCTCTCCAGCGGTAACTAAAACAACGTTGCTCGGTGAAACACCCAGCTCTGCAGCATCACTTTCATTCAATACTACGAGATTCCTCTGCAAATCTACATCTATTGATTTAACCTCGAAGAGCTTGGATTTACCTTCCGGCACACTAGCCAACTCTCATGCACCTTAAAGCTCGTAGGCAAGAGCATAAAGAATAAAACTAGGGGTGTATATAAACTTTGAACGGGGAGACTACCCAGCGGATCGATTACTCGCCAGGCTACTAGTAGCCTATCACAAAGGATTCACCGAACTTCCCTAACTCTACTTTCTCGCCGGGTTCTTTGTTTACCGGTATCACCCTAAGAGATAGAGGCCTAGACTTCACCATGCTGAGAGAGTAGGAGTCCATGATTAATCCTGCAAGCTTCTCGATATTCGAGGGTACAATGATCATATCCACGCCTGCTACACATGTTGAAGCATAACGTAGAAAGTCCCTTGCCTTCAACAGCCCGCTACCACCGTACTCCACTAGCACTGAGTCCTCAGCGTAAGGCAGCATTACTTCATTAAAACCTATGGCTCTAGAGTGATTCGAGTACTCTGCTATCAGCTTGTTCACAGTGTAGAGCGCGTAGTTGAAGCCTGGCTCGGTAACCTTAAAGCCAAGGGATTCCAGTAGCCCTGCAACACTCATCTCCATCCACGGAGAGAGACTATAGTCTATGAAGACTGGGAGGCCTAGTTTTACTTCAAGACTGCTGGCAATCACCTCGAACTCCTTGAACACTCTCTCTATATGAGCTGAAATACTGTTCAGGCTGCCAGCTTTAAGAGCCTCTGTATAGAGGAAGGCTAACCCAATACTCTTGAAGCCTCTACTAGATGAATCAGGGAAGTATGGTGTCATGAACGACTCGCTGTGGAAGCCTATGGATACTCTTGTAGCGTTAACCGGGTTTTCCTCGGCTACACTGTGAATAATCCTAGAGAAGTTGACTGCTTCATCTCTTGTAAAGTCATCGAGGCGGGGGAGGATTGGAGTATAGACTCCACTATTCGTTAAGTACTTGAAGTCATCTACGTGGAGGCTTCTTGGATTAATATACCCGGCGCTAACTAGTACATCCCTGCTAGCCAGGCTCGGCAGCTTTAAGATGTCACTTCTACTCAACTTGTACATGGAGATTCTTTTAGTGAAAACATTGAAGCCTAGCTCACGTATGATTTCAGAGGCTTCATCAAGAATCCTTAATCCATTCCAGTACTCTTCTCTAAAGTCCTGGCGTGAGTCAGCGAAGTAGGTGACTGCACGTACAACGATCTCCATTGGCTCACCAAATAATTATAAGTATCCGCTAAGCTTAAAGCTATTAATGGTGGTGTTAATGGTGTCGAGTCTTAAAGGAAGGCACTTCCTAACTCTAGCTGAGTACACTCGTGAAGAATTCTCTGCTATAATCGAGCTGGCTGCACAGTTAAAGCTAAGGTATCTTGCAGGCTAGAGGATAATACCACTCCTCCCCGGGCGCCACCTAGCAATGATATTCGAGAAGCCTAGTACTAGGACTAGAGTTAGCTTCGAGACAGCTATGAGGGAGCTTGGAGGAGACGCTATATACTTGAGTTCTAGCGAGCTACAGCTAGCTAGAGGCGAGACAATAGAGGATACAGCAAGAACTCTATCAAGGTATGTAGACGGTATAATGGCACGTGTCTACGAGCACGCCAAGCTCGAAAAACTCGCAGAGTATAGTAGAGTTCCTGTGATAAATGGTTTAAGCGACCTCCACCACCCAGCACAGGCTCTAAGCGATGTCTTCACAATCATAGAGAAGAAGGGAAGGGAGATCTCAAAGCTTAAGATAGTCTTCGTAGGCGATGGAGGAGATAACGTGCTTCACAGCCTCATGCTTGCTGTAGGGATACTGGGAGGCAGAATAGTTATCTCATCACCTAAAGGCTACGACCCTCATCCAAGCGTTGTAAAACTCTTCAGGGAGCATGCTGAGCCTAATGGAGGATCGTATGAAATAGAGAGAGACCCGTATAAAGCCGTGGAGAACGCGGACGTGGTATACACGGATGTATGGGTTAGCATGGGTCAAGAGAAGGAGAGAGAAAAAAGGATCAGGGATCTAGAGCCTTACAGGGTTACAGTGGATTTAATGAGCCGAGCGAAGCCTGATGCTATATTCATGCACTGCCTACCAGCTCATAGAGGGGAAGAGGTAGTAGATGAAGTCATCGACGGCAGGTGGAGTGTAGTCTGGGATCAAGCTGAGAACAGAAAGCATGCTCAAAAGGCTTTACTTGCCCTCATAATACCCTGAGATCAACTCCACAAAGCCTGGAGGATAGCATTTTTATTTGCATTCATCATTGACTTTAACGCTTGAGCTTAAAGGTGCTCGTCTATGAGTAGAGCTGCTTCAAGCTTTATCTACAGGGTGTACGGTTATCTCACTGCTAGACCACGCCTAGCTAAAGCTTTAACCTACGCTCTCCTCGCACTTATCGTGTTCAGTGGCGTCTACATCAGGTTCGCTCCATACTTCCTAAACGACTTCGAGTTCTTCGAGTTTGATAGCTACATAGAGTACTGGCAGGCACTCTACACGTACGAGAATGGCCCTCTATCCTGGTATACTTTAACAAGAGATAACCCCGCAACACACTTATTCTGGTATCCATGGGGAAGAGACTTCGTGCACACAAGCTATCCACTGCTACCAATGTGGATCGGGGCCACCTATCATCTAGTTGAGTGGACTGGGCTGACTCTAAAGGACTGGGCAGTTCTACAGCCCTTGATATTCAGCGCTGTGGGCATCATTGTAGCGTATCTAGCTGGGAGAGAGCTTTCAGGTGGTAGTAGAGTTGCCGGTCTAGCTACAGCTTCAGTTATAGCTGTGCTACCAGCTGCAATCGAGAGAACTGTAATCGGGTTTGTCGAGAAGGAGGGGATTTCGCTGGTCCCCTTAATGCTTTACATATACTTCTATAGTAAGCTCGCTAAATCCATGAGAGATGAATCCACTGGTGTAGGTAGGAGAGTAGCGTACATGCTTCTCGCAGGATTCTTCCTTGCTTTAGTTGGATGGCTGTGGGGAGGCTATGTATTCCTGCTTGGAACAGTTGTAGCCTTCATCATTTTATACCCGCTTCTAGCCAGGGAGTCCTCGATAAAGGAGTTCTTACCCTACCATATAGGTTTAGTTGCATCATCGATGATCATGGTTATTCCTTCACCTGCAAATGCATCAACTCTGGGTTTATACCCGTTTGAAATCAAGGGGTTAGGGTTCATGCTACTCGCGAGCCTAATGCTACCAGTAGTCTACCAGCTCCTAGCTGTAGAGTACAGGAGGCTGGGGTTGAAGAAGCCTCTTCTAACTAAGGGTAGGTACCTGATCCTCCTAGTAGTCTTCTTGATAGCTGGTGGTATAGCTGTCTCAGAAGGAGTTATACCGATAGGAGGAAGGCTCGCCTGGGCGCTGGGCTTAAGGTTCATTCCAGCCACACCTCTAGTTGAAAGTGTTGCCGAACATCAATCACCTCTCTCAAGTCTCAGTAGTTTTATCGGCATGCTGCACTCGTGGGGTGTCTACCCATGGCTGTTCTTTGCTTCGCCACTAGTCCTAGGGATCCTAGGAGCCTTATACCTAGTGTACAAGGGGGAGACTGGCGGGCTGTACGTGGCTGTTGGATTCCTCATAGCATTCTACTCGTACTTGAATGCAGCCTACATGATTGCTGCAGCCGCGTACATGGGCTCTGTGATCGTGGGGTTGATTCTAGATAGAATAGTAGGGTATCTGACGCCGAGCAGGCGGGAGCTCGAGGACTGGAGAAAAGGGAGAGTTAGGTATGGGCGGGCTAAAGGATACCGGTTGATAGCTCTACTCTTCGTGGTGCTAGCTGTAGCAAACATCATCTATGCAGGGTACATGGATTATACAGCTAACTCCAGCATGGTTTACACTCTGAAGTCTGGTTTAACAAGCCTACCATACTACAGTGATTCATGGTATAAGGCTCTAGACGCTATTAGGTCAACGCCAAACGGCTCACTAATCATTGCGTGGTGGGATTACGGTTACGGTATAACAGTCGGAGGAGGAAGAGCAAGTGCTGCTGATGGTGCAACACTCAATGAGACTCAAATCGGTATTATAGGGCTGATACTAACATCCATCAACACCAGTGAAGCAGTTGAGTTAGCTAGGCTACTCCAGCCTCCTGTAGGTAAAACCTACATAATGGTTATAGATGGCTTCGTGATCTCGAGCGACGGGAGTGTAATCTCTCCTGTCATAGCTGGTAGTATCCCAGGTTTAGTTGATATACCTAAGAGTATATGGATGATACGTATAGGAGACAGCGTAGTAGATATATTGAAGAGCGTGGGTGTTAACGTTTCGAGGAGAGATACCTCTAGGTACTTCTACGTGTATAGTCTAGGAGGTCAGAGTTCCCTTATATCACCAGCGTTCAATGAACCAGAAAGCATACCGCTACTCTACAAGCTTCTCGTAGATGGAGTAATGTACTGGGCTGAGCAGAACAATAAGACAAGTGTCTTCGAGTGGATTACTGGAAGCACAGGTACACTGGATTCAGCTACAGCATCCAGGATTAGAGAAAGCCTCGGCATTAACATTACAAGCTATATAATGGCGAGCTCTCTAGCAACACTGGAAACCAGGCCTCTAGCCAATGACACATATATCAAGCCGTACAGAGTGATCGTCGAGCCATTCGTGAACCCATACACAGGAACGCCACTGCAGGCTTCAACTATTGACGGTAAACCCGGCATTGTTTACAGCGTTATAGTATTATACGAGCTAAACATTCCACCTTAAATACCACTTATTTTAAACTTTTAATCATCAAAACTATTTAACTTCATCCTCAAGCTGGATCCACGGGGAACCCTCTCCTTTAAAAGAGTTCTATGCTTGAGTTAACTATTGGTGCCCCGGGGATGTTTAGGAGGAAGAGGGATCCTTTAAGAGTTTCTTTGGAGATGCTGCATAAGGTGAGAGTGCTAAGGGATAGAATAGATGTGCTTTACAATAGGGTTGAGGAGAGAAGAAAAGCTTTATTCGAGAGGCTAGTGGACCTGGAGTCCAAGGGGGAGAAGTACCTAGCTAAGAAGTACGCTGAAGAAGTATCCAAGCTAGATAAACTCCTCTCAAGGCTGTCGCTCGTTCAGCTAGTGCTCGAGAAGGTTGACTTAGCCTTACAGTACTCTATAAATATGAGGAAGTTCGCGGAGCTCGCCTCTGAAGTCAATGGGCTGGTTAAAGATCTATCAAAGATGCCGGAGTTCAATATACCTGACTTAAGCATGGTTTTCGTGGAGTTTGAAGGCCTTGTGAAAGAACTCGAGGATGCAAGTAGAACAGGCTCTCCAGTAAGCCTTGAGTACTCGCCTCCATTAGATGGCGACGTCAAGAAGATACTTGAGGAAGCTAGAGCTATAGTCAAGGAGAGATTGACAGACGAGCTGACCGCTTGAGAAGCCGTCTAGGAGGCTAGAACTGCAGGGTATACCTCCTATCCTCTCTCACTGTAGCGAAGCGTATCTTAAACTTGCCCAGCATCTCCACGAGATCTTCTGTCACCCTCTTTAAGAGCTCACCTGGTGAAACTATGATGTACTGGTTGAACTCCCTGTTAAGCAGGCTTGAGCCTATCGCGTAAGCGAGCATTTTATGTTGATCTGAGAGCGGGACACCAGGGTCTATAACCCATACACCGATAACCTCATCCTCTCCCTCAGCTATAACATCTGGTTGAAGAGGCTTAGCATAGCGGTTCTCGTATGCGTCATAACCTAGGCTTTCAAGCTTCTCTATGACCTCCTCAATGAGATGCTTCCTTGCTGGTGAAACTCTGGGTATGCCTATATACTTCTCTAGCTCGCCGTGCTCCTCTGGATTATAGAGAGTGTACCTCCCCCTGCCAACCCTGTAAAGGAATAGCTTCTCGGGGTCCTTGTATCTATCCTTACTGTTACTGTTAACGGAGACTAAGTCTATTTCAAAGTCCATGCTCATCTCGGATCTCGAGGGATCCTTCTCTCTAGCTTTAGAGACCAGCTCTTTACGCGTGAAGTAGGTTCTACCACTCCTGTAGAGCTCCTCAGCAGCTTCCTTCAGGAGAAGCCAGTTAGGCTTTCTCTCAACACCCTGCGAGTCCTCCTGGCTCAAGACGCCCACCACGTTTACCCGGGGGAACCCCGTGGATCCATGCTGCAATATCACGATGATTCATTTCCTTCAAAGCTTTTTATTATTTCTTCAACCACCATCATTACAGCTTTAGCGGCTTCTCCCTCAGGGTAAGCAAGCAGGTAGGGCTCCCCTCTATCTACAGCCTCATTTATCAATGGATCCAAAGGTATCTTGCCGAGGAGACGGGTTCCATACTTGCTTGCCAGGTACTCCCCGGTGCTTTTACCCAGTAGGTTGTGTACTGAACCGCATACAGGACACTTGAAGTAGCTCATGTTCTCTATTATACCAAGCAGCCTAATCTTGTTTCTTACAGCGAAGTTCACTGTCTTAGCCACTATGGTTTCAGTTAGAATGTTAGGGGCTGTGACTATTATAGCCCCGGATATATCGGGTATTGTCTGAGCAACGGTTATCGCTGCATCCCCTGTCCCCGGCGGCATATCGATTACCATGTAGTCTCCTTCACCCCATGAAACCTTGCTTAGTAGCTCTGTTATAGCCTTAGAGACCAATGGGCCACGCCATACAACTGGGAGATCCGGGGAATCCAGCATCAAGTTGATTGCAACTATTTTTACTCCACGCGGCCCTTCTACGGGGAGTATATTGCCATTCTCGTCAGCGTAGAGCCTCAGCTTCTGCACTCCCATCATTAATGGTATCGAGGAGCCGTGGATATCAGCGTCTAGTATGGCTACTCTCTTACCCTTAATGGCTAGCCCGAGAGCTATCGACGTGGAGACAAAGGTCTTGCCTACCCCGCCTTTACCGCTTAAGATTACAATCTTATACTTGTATCCTGCAAGCCTCTTCTTGGCTTCATCCACCAGCTTAAAAACTGGTGTTATGGGAGCTCTTCTCCCCTGTGAACTCATATAGTACACCACTAGACCACTAGCTCAGATGGCATTTCAGGAGTATCACGTAATCCTCTTTTATAGTTGTAGTAGGTCTACTGCTCGAGCTACCCTAGTGTTCAAGGAGGTGGAGACTTTAATCCTAGTTAACTACTAGGAGGGATCATCCACGGATATCCCGCCTGTATTCCAGGCGGCTTCGAGCTCTAGACTCCATCATAAAATATATCCCTTTGAATCATCCCAGAGTCTGAGGTGGTTTAAGTGGATATCGTGTGTAGCAGGGCACCTGGAAAGATTATACTCTTTGGCGAGCACTTTGTTGTAGGAGGCTACCCAGCGATAGGTGTTGCTGTAAGCCTCTACGCTAAGACATGCGTTAAGAGAGGAGATTTAAGAATCTACTCTAAGCAGCTTGGATTGATAGATGCCTCCAGCATGGAGGCTAAGCCTTTTTTAAGAGTGATCAGAGAGGTCTCGAGGAGATTTAAGTGCGGGGAGGAATTTACAGTATACGTTGACTCCGAGATACCACCTGGAGCTGGAATGGGCTCCTCAGCAGCCTTAAACGTCTCGCTTGCAAACTCCCTCCTCGAGGCATGCAGAGCCAGCTTCACAAGGGATGATGTTAACAGTATAGCGTACCTAGGGGAGGTTGAAGTCCACGGTAAACCCAGTGGCGTGGATAACGCGCTGTCAACTTACGGTGGATTCATGTACTACAAGCAGGGATTATTTAGAAGGCTTGATGTACAGATACCTGAGAACGTGGAGTTAATTGTAGCTGATACAGGCGTGAAGAGAAGCACAGGTGTTGTTGTACGAGAAGTCATCGAGAGGCGTGCGAGACTCGGGGTTATTGGAGATACTATCTACCAGCTGGCTGGATTAATAGTTGAGGAAGCACTCAGAGCACTTGAGAGCAGAGATATCGTAAAGCTCGGGGAACTTATGAGTGTTAACCAGGGGCTATTATTCTCGATGGGAGCCTCCTCATGGGTTAACGACTACCTAGTCCATAGAATGATTAATCTAGGAGCCTACGGAGCAAAGCTGAGTGGCGCGGGAAGAGGCGGGGTGGTTATAGGCTTAGCTCCAGCCGCAGTAAGCGAGGTGATTGCCAGCAGGCTCACCGGAGAAGGCTTCAAAGTCTACAGGGTTAAACCAGATTATAGTGGGGTAGTATTAGTGGATGAAGTTAACGTAGAGCCCGGTTAACACTTATGGTAGTAGATGCATGCTCCCTCTGTTAGAATTAAATACTCTCCTGAAGAGTTAACGATAAATAAGAGTAAAGAGAAAACTCTCATAGGCTGATACATCATGCTTCCAGAGAAACTGAGAAGCGGGAAGATAAGGCTCTACGTGACCCGCGAGGTACTAGAGAGACTCAACAATCTTCTCCTCGAGTCACTCCCCTCAATCTACAGCTATAACGATAGAATTAGGAGCGAGGGATACTATCTAAAGCCCGTGCACATAGTTTCAAGGAGGACCTCGATGGATTCAATAGTAAAGTACTACTATTACGGGAGATACTGGTATAAAATGGAGAAGAACGAAAATGGGAGGATAAAATGGATTTACCTTGGTAGAAGCAAGCCCTCGCAAAACCTGCCTGATCCCCCAGAAAACCCGCTGGAAGGCCTGGTTGTCAAGAAGATCGAGGATGAAAACACAATACTATTGATGTTCGCGAGCGAGGAGGTATTCCAGCGTCTCTACAGCAAGCTATTCGCACGGCAGCAGTCCTCGCAGGGCTAGCAGCCTAGCACCCATGTGAATCCGTCATCAATGTGAGGATCCTCTTTCGCCTGCTACAGCTTAAAGAGCACTTTTAAATCAAGACCAACTATATATTAGGATTACTGCAAGAGAACACTGGATGATGTGGTTTGAACCAGGAGTTAACACAGGATATACTCGAAGTAGCTGTTGGAGTCGCTTTAGTATACACGGTGCTGCTCTCAATTGGTTTAACCGGCTATGCAGTCTACAAGCCACGAAGATCCAGTGTTAAAACCAGCAACTACGAGATTGTCTTAGTCTCCAAGGCTGACGAGAGGGTTCAGAGAAGCCTCCTGGAATCCATAAGATATCATGTCGCAATGTTCGGCCACATAACACTCGTAGTAGATGAGGGAGCACCACTACTCAGCATGCTGCGATACCTTAAAGGTGTTAGATTAATAGTAGTACCCTCAAGCTATAGGAGGGATCTAGTCGGCAAGGGGAGAGCATTAAACTATTTCGTCGAGCACTTCGTCTCACCTGACAAGTGGTATGTTTTCATCGATGACGATAACTTGATTCTCGATGAATCATTCCTCTACGAGATACCATACTATGAGTCTAAGGGTTATGTAGCTGGAAACGGTGTTCTCCTGCCGAGGCCGGGGAGAAGTAAGATCTCGTATGCTATGGATTGGATCAGGTACATGGATGACCTAACACTCTACAGGTTTTTCACCGGGCTTCTAGGTAGGCCTCTTCTAGGCCTCCACGGAGAGCTACTAATAGTCAAGGGGTCTGTTTTAAAAGAGGTAGGTTTTAACACGAAAACACTCACAGAGGACTTCAGCTTCGCAATAGAGCTCGTGAAAAGGAAATACAAGACTTGGCAGTCTGCTACAAGAGTATCCATTAAAAGCCCGAACAGCCTCAAAGACTTAATGTTTCAGCGTGGACGATGGTTTAAGGGTATGATAATGGATATAAAGCGGTCGCCTGCACCCATGAAGCTTATAGTAGCCTTCAGGTCGTTTACATGGGTATTCAATCTCGCCGTCTCAATACTCCTCTTCCCAGTGCTAGTATACCTGGGGTTAGTGTGGTACATGCTACCCGGCAGCATATATTATCTAGCCACATATACGTACGGGGTAATTAGAAGCAGAGAGCCCTACCTACTCTTACTTATACCCCTCTTCGGACTCATAGAGGTGTCTTCGAGGATATATGGGCTTGTCGAAGTCAACGACTTCGTAGTAATAGATAAAAACTAGCACAGCCGTATGCCAGTGGAGGCGTAGAGGGAGAGCCTGTATTCTCGAGGACTCCTAGCTCTCAGAGCATGAAGCTTGGAATCTCAAGAATCATTTATATTCCAGCACAATAATTCATGCTCATGGGATACCAAATGACTTCAAGCAATCCATTTAAACTTAGATATGAGGATGTAACACTCTTCTTCGGGGCAGGAGTCCTCCGTGAAAAGCTTCCTGAGAATGTAAAAGGGTCTAGGAGAGCATTAATAGTTTCCAGTAAGAGTGCTGCGAAGGTTTCAGGCGCCTTAGATGCCATTATGGACTCTCTGAGGGAGGCTGGCGTAGAATACTTAGTGTATGACCGCGTGAAGCCAAACCCGTATACAAGCATCATAGATGAAGCTAGCAGGATGGCTCTGGAGAGCAAAGTAGACCTTATAATAGCTGCCGGCGGCGGGAGCGTCATAGATGTAGCCAAAATAGCTTCTATTACAGCTGTTACAGGCGCTAGTGCTGCAGACATACTGAGGAATCAAGGATTAGCCCTTAATTCCCCTCGTCTGCGTTTAATAGCTGTAAATCTAACCCATGGTACTGGAAGCGAAGTCGATAGGTATGCTGTAGCCACAATAGATGGAACCATAGAGAAGAGGGGAGTAGCTGTAAGATACCCTGATTTAGGATTCGATGACCCTCTATACACAAGGACTCTCAGCAGAGATCAAACAGTTTACACTAGCCTCGATGCATTCTACCACGCCTATGAATCTGCTACTTCACGTTACAGTAATCCTCTAACAGCAACACTAGCCAGAGAGGCGGTTGGTATTGTTACACGCTTCCTCCCCAGGGTTCTAAGAGACCCTGGAAACGTGGATTACAGGGAGAGGCTACTATACGCTTCAATGATAGCTGGTATAGCAATTGATCAATCCATGACTCACCTAGGCCATGCTATTGAGCATGCTTTCAGCGGACTCTACCCGGAGCTACCTCATGGAGCAGGCCTAGGTATTATAGGCCCGGCAGTAGTCTACTACACTCACAAAGCGGTTCCTGAGGCTTCAGCGCTAGTATTAAAGCCTCTTGCCCCTGGAGTCAAGCCTGTGAGCGGAGACGCTTGGAAAGCGTACACAGCTGTTAAAGGATTTCAGGAGTCCATAGGTTTTGACCAGAGATTAAGTGATTACGGCGTGGATAGAAGTGATGTAGAGAAGGCACTAGAATTCGCTATGAGAATGATCAATACCCGCTACACTTCAATACCATTCAAGGTGGACGTCGAGATCCTCAGGGATATCGTTGAGAGATCCCTTTAGAAGCGGCAGCCATAGCTTTCATTCTCCTAGCAAATTCTGCAAGTTTCTTCAACATGAATTCTTTCTCCCGGCTTCAAGCTTTAACTTCTTCTAGAGCACTCGCGAAGAACTCTATGGTTTTATCCACATTCTCCACTCTAACAGGGTATGGGACGCCGTCTTTGCCTCCATGAGCGTAAGCGTAGAGGAATGGATCCAGTGGTAGTGTCGTGGGATCCCTAAGTGAAGGCTTATAGCCGTAGATTAAGTCTGCAATTAAAGCTAGAGCTCTCACAGTTTCAGCTCCTACACCCGGTATCCTGAGTAGTTCATCGAACTCTAAGACTCCTCTTATCTTTAATTATTCAGCAATTCTTTCAACTAGCTTTAAGTTGGCTACAGGCCTATAGTACCTTGGGTAGAGTGTTGCAAGCCTCCTCTCCTCCACTCCGCTTACAAGCCCTCCACTAGACGTCCATGCCAAGATTGAAGGCTCACCTCTAAGACGCCTATTCACCTCCGCTAAACTCCTAACCAGTGATCCCGGGGGTGTTGATGAAGCTATTTCTATAATAGCTCTCCTAGCTTCTCTGCTCTCAGCATCAGCTAGGTTTAGAGAGGGCTCGACTCTAATTGAGGCTACACCTGTATGAGGCTCTATATTCGTTGTAAACGAGGAGCTCTCAGGAGGTTGAAGATGATATCTTCTAGCAATCTTTAAGCTAGGGTTCATTCCCTGCTGTACCACGAGAATCTTGCCATCATAGTCTACTATTAAGCCGTGGATATACAAGTTGTAGCCGTCCTGTAAGGCGACGCCATCGATCTTAGCGGCCATTCTACTCGCATCAACCACTCTTTCTTCATCCACTATGCTGCCTATAGCTTTAACCTCGCTGACCACAGCTCTTGAATCACTCCCCTTACCTCCTAGTACAGCAACCTCATTATCCTTCAGCATCCCTGGAGGAAAAGTGTTCTTCAAGACGTAGAGAACTATTGTTGTCGAGCCACTGCTATCCCAGTCCATGCCTATAACATTGCTGAAAGCTTGAAACCATAGCGGGTCAGATAACCTGTAGAGTAACTCTCTCGGCCCGTAAACCTCCACAATGTACCGGGCGATTAATCCCCCCAGCTTCTTCATTCTCTCGAGTAGAAAGTAGGGTACACGGCCATCATGTAGTGGGAGATCGGCTATCCCGCGAGTAGTCATTTGAGTACCCACGTGCTTACCGTAGTGTGCTAGACTCCTAAGATATAGTATCACTACCGGGCGCTTTAAACCATGCATTTAGTTTTAACCACTGGTTCCGAGGAAGAAGTGTAAAGAAGTGTATAGAAGGTGGTTAAAGAGAATCCTTCACCGACTTCTTGAATACTTCTAATCCTAGTTTAGCTTCCTCCTCACTTATCACTAAGGGTGGTATGAGTCTTATCGAGGATTTACCGCACGGCAGGAGCACGAGACCGTTCTTCAGTGCCTTAGTAATAATCTTATTTCTCAGAGCAGGTTCTGGTATCTTAGACTTCTTATCTCTAACTACTTCAACACCCCAAGCTAAACCTATACCTCTAACATCACCAATCTGCTCTACTCTATCCTTTAGCTCGCTCAACTCGTCTCTAAATAAGGGTTCCAGCCTCGCTACATGAGGGAGAAGCTTCTCGGTGACCTCTAGGGTCTTCAAGGCTGCTATTGATGCAAGCGCGTGCCCGCCGAAGGTGTTGCTGTGTATGCCTGGTTGCTTGAAGTCGAGGTCGCTTCTGAAGACTGTTGCACCTATTGGTACTGCGCCACCGCTGAGAGCTTTAGCCAGCGTTATGATATCAGGAGTAGTATTAAAGTGCTCTATTGCAAACATCCTGCCTGTTCTACCCAAGCCCATTTGAACCTCGTCTACCACTAGTAGTATACCATGCTTATCAGCAATCTTCTTCAACTCCCCGAAGAACATTCTAGGAGGCACGACATACCCGCCTTCACCCTGAATAGGCTCCGAGAATATTGCTGCGAATTCATCTGCCGGTGCAAGCTTATCGAAAACGTACTCCTCGATGAACTCTACAACCCTATTAACTAGCTCTTCAGGTTCCTCGTAGCCGTCAATATGCCACGGATTCCTGTACGGGTTGGGGTAAGGTACGTGGATTACACCATGCATCCATGGGAACGAGTGTTTCTTCTGGACGCTTTTACTAGCAGTTAACCCGAGAGACCCCATTGTTCTCCCATGGAATCCCCCGTAGAAGGCTATGAAGAGTTTTCTCCCGGTTGCATGTCTAGCTATCTTTATAGCGGCTTCATTAGCCTCAGTCCCGCTATTCGAGAAGAATACCTTTCTAGGGATCCTCCCTGGTGATATCTCAGCTAGCTTCTTAGCTAGCATAACCTGGTAGGGGTTGAAGAAATCTGTTCCAGCTGCGTGGGCAAGCCTGTCGAGTTGCTCTATGATGGCTTTTCTAACTTCCGGGTGTGTAGGGTAGCCTAGATTGTTTACTCCTATAGCACTAGAGAAGTCGAGATACCTGTTCCCGTCAACATCGTACAGCCATACACCTTCTCCTCTTTCAATAACAAGAGGTAGGTTCTCAGGGTCGTGTGTTGTTGTTGCAACGTACTTGAAGTGCTCTTCAATCCAGTAGACTGATTTACTGCCAGGTGAGCCGGGTTTCACTTTAACCTCAGGCTTCAATCTCTAACACCCTTAGCTTATATCCAGGTTGACGTATATATACTCTATCTATACGTATATAATATATTCAGGTAGCTACACTCACGCCTAGTAGTAAGCTACACTATCCTTAAATTAGGGTGTAAGATAAAATTATGAGACTAGGGATGAAGAAGGCCGTACTCTCGGATTGATGAAGAATCCCTTGAGTGCACCGACCTAGCTTTGTTAAGCATGAATACACTAATACTGCTATCAGCAGGAGTGTAAGTGCTAATACAACTAGATGTAGACGCAGTGAGCTAGGCTTCATCAAGCTAGTCTTACAGTACAGGTCTTCCAGTTGAGGAGTGCTAGTAGCCCTGCGAGGATTTCAAGGGCTTCTATGAGGGTTTCACTACGTATTCCCGGGACTCCTGCAGCAATTATGAGCGCTTTACTCGTCGACGCCTTAATAGAGGTTTCAGCAGAATCTCTATGAGGGTATACGTGGATAACTCTGCCTTTAGCATCAATCACCACGGGGATCCCTTGGGGGAGTCTCTCCTCGCCTCCACCTATAGGCTTGAAGGACTCGTAGCCTCTTGTAAGCCTTAAAGCCAGTGGTAGGCTTACAGCTTCTAGATCATACATGCCTATCGGCACCATGCTTCTCGCGCTAGCAATGTTTCCTGCATCTACTACCGGGTTTACTCTAGGGAACTCTCCTCGCAGGATTCTCCTGACTAGAGCCTCGCTACTAGGCCTAGTCTTCGTTGGATCCACACCTATTCTCCAGTAGAAGTCTCTATAGGCTCTTACACGGGGATCCTCCCTGAGAGTATTGAGTGATAGTGCCCGCTTTAAGTAATTAATTGTATCGCTTACTACTGGCTCTAGTATCTGTGCACTCAGAGTAGAGACTGCCGGCCCCCATGCTGCCGTGTAAGCTATTTTCACCCCTAGCTCTCGGGCATCATCCTCGATGACCACTAGGTTGTCTTCAACTATACTGCAGGTACTTGAAGTCAAAGTATTCCAGCCCTTACTGGGGGCCTCTACTCTTCTAAGAGTTCTTTAAGGTTCTCGGGGATCTCGGGTTTCTCCACTGGCTCATTCTCGTACAGCTGCTTTCTTAGAGCTTCCAGCTGCTCTACAGGTTTATCCATGTATTCAGCTGCTGTTATAATAGAGGCTTTCCTAGCTAGCGCGTAGTCAATGGCCTCTTTAATCTCCTCCTTATACTTAAGGTCTCTTAAGAGGTGGTGGTCTACTATTATTCTCTTTACACCTGAATCAATAATCTTCTTAAGGTTGCTTATACTCGCCTCTAAGCTCTTCTTCGAATACCTGTAGCCAAGCATGTATGTTAAAGGCCCATCCAAGATTACTGTCTCAGGCTTCTCCTCTAGAATGAAGCCTACATGCTCGTCGAGGCAGGGCCCTTCTACATCACTCGTGTAAACCACGCTGTTCTCCTTGTACTTAACGCTGACTTCAACAACATAGCCGAGCCTAGTGGTGGGCCCGTGAGGTACAGCCTGGCTTATTCTTATATTAGTCTCCCCGATTCTTAGAGCACTGCCTTCAGCTACACGTATATCCCTAGCTATAGGTTCAATAAGCTTTAGGAAAGTTGAGGCTCTAGCTCTCTGACTAGCATTAATGTTGCTGCGTGGATCCTTAACGAGCACTATTTTCCCATGGTATATGTCGACAGGGATTAAGAAGCCGGGGTCGTGGTGGTCGTAGTGGTAGTGTGTTATAATTATTATATCAGCTCTACGAGCCTTCTCCTCTATCAACCTTCCAGCTTCTACTAGACGGTCAATCTCTCTTGGATGAGGTGGTAGACCATAGCGGCGGGGGGCTAGGGAGACAGCTGGATCGATATGTATTCGAGCATCAGGAGTCTCTATGAAAGTAGACATGGATCTAACTCCCATGCTATCGAAAGCCAGAAGTTCAATCTTCAAACACGCCACCTAACTGGTAATAGATTACATGATGCTAATAAAGCGTTAGGCTATCTGCTTGAAGCGTTGGATCACGGTAAGCCTTCAGCAATCAACTGTAACAGCCTGTGAAGCCGTTAGATTAAATTTATTACTTCAGCAGCCTTATGAGTTTATAGCTGGCGTGGAGGCGTCTTACATTGGTCTTCCAGAATCCAATTGTAAAGGAGATCCTTGAGAAGTATAGGGTTCTATGGGCACTAGACCATGCATCCTCACTCATGGGATGGGATAGCGAGACATACATGCCTGAAGAAGGCTACAAGGATAGAGCTGTAGCTAGAGCTGAACTAGAGGTTCTCTCACAACAGCTACTATTGAGGCCTGAGTTCGTTGAGCTTGTTGAGAAAGCTGGGAGGTCAGAGGATTTAAACGAGTACGAGAGAGGAGTTGTGAGAACCCTGGAGAGATCAATTAGGATAGCTAAAGCTCTCCCTCCATGGCTGATTGCAGAGATGGCTAAGACAACACAGGAAGCCATGGTGGTCTGGAGGGAGGCTAAAGCTAAAAACGACTTCGAGAAGTTCAAGCCCTACCTGGAGAAAATATTTGATTTAAGCAGGAAGACAGCAGACTACCTGGGATGGGAGAAGCACCCCTACGATGCACTCCTAGACTTATACGAGGAGGGGTTAAGAACTAGTGACGTTGACTCAATACTCTCGAAGCTGGCTGGAGAATTAAAGAACCTGATAGATAAAGTGCTCTCAGAATCCAAGTACCCGAGAAGCCATCCACTTGAGAATGTAGAGTACGATAAGGGTAGAATGGAAGCCCTCAACAAGAAGATTCTAGAGCTGCTTGGATACCCGCTAGGTAAGAGGGCTAGGCTAGATGTATCAGCCCACCCCTTCACAATAGACATGGGTGTCTACGATGTAAGAATTACAACAAGGTATGAGGGCGTAGACTTCAAGAGAACAATGTACAGTGTCCTCCACGAGTTCGGCCATGCACTATACCAGCTGCAGATTGATCCAGCTCTCGCGTACACTCCAATAGGACGTGGAGTCAGCCTTGGTATCCATGAAAGCCAGAGTAGATTCTGTGAGAATATTATCGGTAGAAGCCGTGAGTTCACTGAACTCGTATACCCGGTTCTAAGAGAGCACTTAGAGTTCCTGAGAGACTACTCTGTGGACGACGTCTACTACTACTTTAACACCGTCCGCCCAAGCCTCATAAGAGTTGACGCCGACGAGGTAACATACAACATGCACATAGTGTTAAGAGCAAGGCTCGAGAAGCTAGTTATAGGAGGTGAAGTCAAGGTAGCCGAGCTACCCGAGTTATGGGATCAAGGCATGGAAGAGCTACTCGGAGTTAAGCCGAGGTCATTTAGTGAAGGAATACTTCAGGATATACACTGGAGTATGGGTAGTGTAGGATACTTCCCGACCTACACTCTAGGCAATCTTGTTTCAGCTCAGATAAAATACGCTATCTCAAGAGACATTGATCTCCATGATACAATACTAAACGGCAGGTTCAATGAAGTGCGTGAATGGCTGAGAGAAAAGATACATAAGTGGGGTGCTACATACCCACCTAAGGAGCTTCTAAGAAGAATGCTGGGCGACGAATACAACCCAGAATACTTCCTCAAATACATCAGGGAGAAGTATCTAGGCTAGCCGTCAAGCCAAACTTTTCTGAGAGGTATAGTAGATGACAGCGCTGTACACGGATTTAAAGGCTAGGATAGTTGAGGTAGCCCGCCTCCTCGAGGAGAAGAACCTTAATCATGGTAGATCCGGTAACATAAGCATGAGAGTACCGGACTCTAACCACGTGCTCATAACACCAAGCGGGCTTGTAAAGTCTCGTTTAAATACTGATGATATAGTGGTAATTGATACTGAGGGGAGAGTAGTTGAAGGCCGCTGGAAGCCCTCCTCGGAGGTGAACATGCATTTAGCTATATACAAGGCTCGAAACGATGTCAATGCAATAATACACGCACATACAGTATACTCGACGGTTCTAGCAGTTGCCCGGAAGCCGCTACCACCGATAATAGAGGAGGCAGTATTATTCCTAGGAGGAGAGGTGAGAGTCGCTGAGTTCGCACCCTACGGTACAGTACAGCTAGCTGAAAATGTTGTTAGAGCTCTAGGAGACCGTAAGGCTGTTCTACTGGCAAGCCATGGTGTCGTCGCAGTGGGAGGTAGTCTCGAGGAGGCTGTTGAAGTCCTAAGCCTGCTTGAAAGATTATCCCAGGTGTACGTGCTTTCAGAGATACTGACGGGAGGAGGAACGCCTGTCTTGCATGCGGGAGGCCAGTCTTCAAGCAGGATACTCACGTGAAGCCGCGTAAGTATACTTTACTTTTAAGTAGCTAGTACATGCTACCCAGCTTGAAGGCTCTTACAGCAATGAATGAGCCTTCACCGAAACCGTATTTTACAGGCTCCTCCCCGCTTATCTCATCAAGCCTCCTGAATATCGTCTGCGTGAAATCAAGGCTTCTGAAGCCGGCTTCGTATAGCATTTCCACCACCTCTCGTACAGTGTAGAAGGATGCATCCCTGTAGAAGGGGTTTGTATCCTTCTCCTCCATGTATATTCTTCCCAGGAGGCTCTCCCTATCTATGAATCCTATGATTACTGCACCCTTACTCTTTAGAACCCTATAGCTCTCCTTTAAGGCCTTCAATGGATCGTCGAGGTAGCATATAGTGGTCACCATTAATACCAAGTCGAACGAGCCGTCCTTGAATGGAAGGTTTTCACCGACGCCATCTACAACGTTAACACCTCTCTGTGCAGCAATCTCCCTCATACGCTTCGAAGGCTCAACACCAAACTTTATCCCTAGTGGTATAGCGAATCTCCCAGTTCCCACGCCGATTTCGAGTCCCCTCTTGAATCTCGGTAGTAGTAGCTTGATAGCATTGAGCTCTGAGAGATATGCGTATTTATGCTTCTCAAACCATTCATCGTATCTGGTGGGGTATTCTTCGAAAGGAGCTATTCTAGGCATGATCTCCTCCCTCATGTTACGTTAATCTACGGTCCCTAATAGCCTGGTGGCAGGGTTTATGATGGCTTCCTACACTCTTCCAACTACTACTCTATTGACGGTTGTACCTGATAGCTCTATGAGAGCGTGGTATCCTCTCATAAAGGGGCCTGGATGAACTATTATTGTTGAACCTGCTCTAGTCCATCCTGAATGCTCGTGTATATGCCCTGTCACCCAGAGGAGGGGTTTACGCTCTTCAAGGAACCTCCTGAATGCTCTTGAACCCACGTTGACGCCTCCAACTTTATCGAAGAATCCGTGTACTGGTTGATGGGTAGCCATGATCAACCTTGAGGGATCTAATTCCTCAGCCTCATTCAGGAATCTACTGAACTCCTCCTCGCTGAACTCGATCATAGTGTGGAATGGAGATATACCTCCCCCACCGATACCGTAGAGCACGTAGTTGTCTAATACTACAGCTCTACCGTGCACTCCTATAATACCCTCGTATATTTCCCCCGCGTTAAGAAGCCTTGGGTCATCACAGTTGCCTGGAATGAAGAAAACCGGCCTACCTATAGCTTCCCTCAGCTTCCTCAGGACCTCGACTGCAACCTCCATAGTCTTATAGTAGGTTAAATCGCCGGCTACAATAACAGCATCTACTCCTCCTTCTACTTCAACCCGCTTGGAGAGTAGTTTAAGCTTCTGGGTTCTCTCGTGTATATCGCTTAAAACTAGTATTCTAGTCAAGGATAATACCCCCTTCTACCAGCAGACCCTTATAGCTTAACTATCTATTAGGAAAAGTAAAAAGTACAAGGTGTTGTAATGCCCAGTTGCAGTATCTGCGAGAAGCCAGCTGTGTACGTTAACCCTGTGAATAGGAGAGCCTATTGCAGACAGCACTTCATAGAGTACTTTGAGAGGAAGGTGAAGAAGACTATAAGAAAGTATAGAATGCTGGGAAGGAGGGAGCACATAATTGTCGCGGTAAGCGGAGGCAAGGATTCAATGGCCCTCCTCCACATCCTTCATAAGCTATCTAGGAAGATGCCAGGCTGGCGGGTGACAGCAGTTCTAGTTGATGAAGGCATTAAAGGATACCGAGAGAAGACTATCCTGAACCTCGTAAGGTACGCTGAGAAGACAGGCGTAGAGTACCATATTGCCTCATTCAAGGAGTATGTTGGTGCAACACTCGATGAGATCATTGAGAAGGGAAGAGAGAAAGGGCTTCCATACCTCCCGTGCAGTTACTGCGGGGTTTTCAGGAGGTATGTTTTAAATAAAGCAGCTAGGAAGCTCGGGGGTACAGTTATAGCTACCGCACATAATCTCGACGACATGGTTCAAACATTCATTATGAACTTGGCTTCAAACAGCATTAGTAAGATCTTCAAGTTGACTCCTGTTGTCTCCAGCGATGAAGGCGTGTTCATTAGGAGAATTAAGCCATTCTACATGATCCCGGAGAAGGAGTCAGCACTATACGCTCTCTTAAACGGTTTAATCGAGCCAGACTACGTGCAGTGTCCTTACGCTCAATACAATATAAGGTTTGCTGTAAGAAAAGCGTTAAACGAGCTTGAAGACAAGTACCCGGGATTCAAGCATGGTTTACTAAACAGTCTTATCTCTCTAACTGAAAGACCGCTGCAGGAGGCTGAAGGTAGAAGATATAACTGCGAGATATGTGGTGAGCCTTCATCCCATCCTGTGTGCAGGGCGTGCCTCTACAGGTTTGAGCTGGGTTTAATGAGTAGTGAGGAGGCTGGTAAAACTATAGATGCAGTTAAACGGTACCCTGAGCTCCGAAAATACATTTATCGTGCTGAGATAGTGGACTCCTCAGGGTGAATACTACTCGTATCTTAAAGCTACAGCTGGCGGTATCTTCATAGCCCTATATGCTGGGAACACTGCCCCAAAGATACCTGTCAGAATAGTGAGGATCACTGCCTCCCCCACCAGTTTAACTGTAATCTTAGGTGATGCTTGAATACTAATGGAGAAGACACCGCTTGATATCACCATCCCTCTTGATGATAGCAGGTGTGACCCTGCATACCCCACAACGAATCCTATGATGAATCCTATAGCACTCATTATCACTCCTTCAAGTATTATGAGGAATAGTACTTCTCTATCCTTGAATCCAAGGGCCTTCAAGACACCTATTTCTCTTGTACGCTCCATGACACTCGTTATCATTGTTGATGCAGTGCCGGCGACAGCAACAGCGAATGCTGAGAGGGTTGCAGCGAATGTTATGAAGTTTACAGCTGAGATTATACTTGATGCAATCCTCGCTATAGCTAGGAAGGATATGACATCAACCTTCCCGCTATACATGTTTCTCACGGTACTTGAAACCTCCTCAACTCTCTCAGGCGACTCGGCTAGCAGGAGGATACCGCTCCACTCTTTTACACCAAGCATTTTTTCAACAGTTTCCATTGAAATAAAGATCGTTTGATCAGGGTTTAGGAATGCTGCTCCCCCATACTTGTCTAGTATACCTGATATAATGAGGTTAAGCCTCTTCAACTCTATCTTCCCCCCGGGTTGGATACTGTATATTATTATAGAGATAGTGTCACCGAGAAGGTATCTGGGCTCGCCGTTATCGCTAAAAGCTATTTTATAGCCTACTAGAGCTTTACCCACATCACTGGGAGAAGGTGTTTCACCCTCCTTGACACTCAAGCTTGTTAAAGCCTTTAAAAGGAACTCCGGGTTAACGCCGTAGATGAAGACAGTTTTCTTCTCGCCTCCTAGATACATCTCCCCCTGAGTTGAATAGAATGGTGAGACGTCTGCTACCCCATTAATACTCTTAAGAGTGTTGAGGTCGCTGCTCGTAAGCTTGTAGCCACTGCTCGGCGTAACAACTATGAGGTTCTGTCCCAGCCCAGTGATACTCTCAATAATGTAGTCGCCGTAACCTGAGGTGACACCGCCTATAGTTATAAGAGCCATAGGCCCTATAGCTATACCTATGATCGTTAGTAGAGCTCGCAGTTTCTTCTCTGTAAGCGTCTTGAAGCTGAGCCTAATAGCATCACTTAACAGCACTGCAATCGCCTTGAGCTAGTGTCTACCTACACGCCTGTAGAGAATGAAGAATACTCCCGCTAGGAATAGCGATACCACAACCACCACGACCACATGGTATATTTCATAGCTGCTACCCGAGGGAGCCGCCAGCTGTTGTGGCTGTCCTGCTACAAGCTGGACTGGAATATTCTGGCTCACAGTGTAGAGAGAGTTATATTCATCCTTAAACTCTATGATTAAGCTACAGTTCTCAGGCCTTTCAGCTGGTGAGAGGTCTACTCTAAATGGTATCTGAGAGGATGGATCAATATCACCTATAAACGAGTACCCTGAAGCCTCACCGCAGACAGCCTTCACGTATACGCTTCTAGCTTGGGTTAAACCACTGTTAAGTAGAATACCGCTGACTGTTAGCTTCCTGCTCTCATTGTAGTATCTGGCAGTAGTATCCGGCGTGACCTCTATGCTTATAAAGGGCTTTACGACCGCTGAGATCGTAGTGTTTACTGTCCTAGTGTAGCCGTATGAATCCTTGTACATTAGTGTCACAGTGAATACAGCTGACGTCGGGGTGACTGTGACACCACCCCCCATGCTGATTGAAACCGGGTTGTATATCAGCTCGTATCTAAGCCTCACGCTTGAATTACCTTTTATTTCATCCACGTACTTGACGGTTCCTTGAGGTATAGCATTACTCGAGGAGGGTATTAGAGCTACGTAGACGTTATAGACTGAGGCACTGTATTCATTAGAGACCTCTATGTCGAGAATGCTTGAGCCGTTCACAAAGTAGATAACAGGGGTTACCGGGCGTACTGATATTAACGGTGGCTGAAGCTCTAATCTCATAGTGAGCGTTGAATTCAAGCTGTAAACGTAGCCCCAGTGATCTGTGAATGACAGCGTGAATGGTACACTATAGGATCCACTTGTAGCATTCACAATGTTTATTCTAGCAGTGAAAACCACTACATCCCCTCTCCCCGCTTGAAGCTGGCGCTGGCTGCTAGCCTGCTGAATTGCCTGGAGGATATTGGCTAAGCCGGTACCCTGCAGTACTGCTTGAAGCTGCTGTCCTGGTATTACAGTTAAAGGTGTTGCTACAGCCTCCCCAGTATTGGTTGAAGCATCCGTGAACCCAGGCGGCAAGTGCAAGATTAGAATAGGGTTTGCTAGAGATGGGAACTCCTTATTCCTTAAGACAATATAGTAGCTTACACCTTTTTCACCCATTATTGGTGCCCCGCTCAGCCATCCAGCGTATACGACTTCAACAGCATCACTTGGATCGCTTATAGTGAAGACCAGGGGCTCCCTAATACTTTTCCTATACCCACCTCCAGCGTACTGCACGTAGTAGTCTACACTAACGTACCCAGTGTACGAGCCAGGGGCTTCACAGAACGCATCTAGAGTATAGCTTACTGTATACACTTGGAGGCTGTTAAGGGGCCCGGGAACGTAAACTGTCTCATCGAAGCCCTCATGGATCTTAAAGCACAGTGGGGGTTCAATGTGAATCCACATCGAGTATACCGGGTACGGCTCGAGATTAGCTATGGATATAGTGTAGACTACTCCCTTCTCACCTGGGTACACGGGGTTCCCACTCTCCCAGGAGGAGTAAGCTACTGCCAACCCGCTGCCAGCCCTGTATTCTGGAAGCAGTAGCTTGAAGCTTAATGTACTGTTGAAAGCGATCTTAGTGTTAAATGCATCAACAAGGTACCTTGCTGTGAGATTAAACAGCTTTAAGCCGGGTGATGCATTGGAGAGATCCAGGTAGAATACAGCTTGGCATGTTGAGCCTGGTGTAAGCAGTGTAGTACAGGTAGCATTATGCAGTATAGGCTTCACGTCGCTGGGAGCCTGGATCTCCACTACTATGTTGGAGGCTTGATACAACCCGGTGTTAGCTAGCACGACTGTTAAAGCCGCTCTCGGATTCCCAGGGTACACGTAGGCAGGTGCTACCTCACCCCAGTAGTAGTCTGCTAGCTCGAGTCTAGGAATCCACTGGGATCGCTCTTCGAATCCTAGTACTACTAGGCTAACACTTAACGTGAGCTCGACGTACCTTGTTGAGCCATCACTATTCACAATGAAGCCTTTGAGAATCACTGGGGCTCTATATAATCCTGGACTGGTGGATGCAGCTATATCAATGCCTGTGAAAGATATCTCGGCTAGAGAATACGGGTTTACCATGTTATTCCTTGAGACTACTTCACTCGGCTTAAATCCCTCCGGCAGTAATAGTACTGCCTCAATATCCCGGAGGCTGAAGCCTTCTGCATTCAGTATTGTTACAGTGAGACCTAGGTTAGTGGAGCCGGGGAACGCTTCAGCTGTCAGCCAGGAGACACTACTTACAGACACATTGAGCTTGGCGAGGGAGAGTAGAGGTATAGCTAGTTTTACATGGTGTAGTGCAGGATACCATGCTCCCTCCCTGTTCACCATGCAGAATAACAGGATGTCGGCTTCAACTATAGAAGTATTCTCCGCTGTATTGAGGCCTATAACCCTCAATTCAACTGTATCCATGTATGAGAGCACTTGGCCTACCTCCACGATCACGCGGCTACTGCCATTGCCTGTTGAAGCTCCCTTGAACTCAGCCTCCATGTAGACTATTCTCAGGGTAGTAGGCTCAAGGGACTGTAGTAGGAGTCTTAAACCCGTGTTGTTTAAGCCGGGCAACGGGTACTGGGCTGTAAGAGAGTAGTCTAGTACTCTTAAATCTACTTGCGGAGCGCTTTCAACACTCACAGTGAGCTCTAGTATAGTTGAATCACGGTATGAGACTCCATCACTGGTTTCAAGTCTCGCTGAAACCTCTAGGAGCACTTTATACACGCCGGGGGGAGTGTAGGGTTTAATTTCAATGCCGCTGAAGACTACTGAGGCTGCTTCACTCGGAGCTATGCGACCTGTATACGTTGCATTGACTACTGGAGGCGTAAAGTACTCGCTGGGCAGCCTCAATGTGAGATCCATGGATGTTACATCTGTGGCACCATTATTCAATACCTCCAGGTATAAGCTTACAGGGTTTGAGCCAGCATAGCTGTATGGGGTGAAGTAGGCTTTATCAACTGCTAGTAGGAGAGGAGGATAAGGTGATATACTGACTTTTAGAAGCGTGGTGTAAGTTCTTCTCTCACCGCCAACGTAGTATGAGATATTCAAGGTGAAATAGTGATCGCCTGGCGTGACATCACGGGATACATCTAGTGTGAAGGTGAACCTAGCTACATCCCCCTGGTATATTATAGTAGCGTATGTTCCATTAGGGTACACCGCTCCAGTGCACTCAGCTCCTCTAATCATAAAGCCTTCTGGTGTTGAGAGGCAGGCGTGAGGTGAGAGAGCTGTGTTTAACCCTGTATACCTGTAGTCTACTGTGAGCACTGTCGCCGAGCTGCCAGGGTATACGTTGCCACCGGTCCTCGACTTGTAGGAGTAGCCTTCTAGAACCCATTCGGATTGCTGAGTATTAACTAGAGTTAACTGGACTAGGCTTCCAATTATTATGAGGGTTAAGAGGATGCGTGGTAAAGTGGTATTCATGCACACCACTCTCACGAGCTTAGTGTCTTCATGATGCATTTATCCGGCTCGGGGTCTACTATAGATGCTATAACTCCATCTCTTATCACGAGTATTCTCTCAGAGCAGTTAGCTATCTCCGGGTCATGGGTTACAACAACAATAGTTAGCCCTGTGCTCCTCAATGAGAGGAACGTTTCTACAACAATCCTGGCTGAAGCTCTATCCAGGTTACCTGTGGGTTCATCAGCTAGTATAACCTCAGGGTCGCCGACAATCGCTCTAGCGATAGCAACTCTCTGCTGCTCGCCACCACTCAATTGCTCAGGCTTCTTGAGAAGCCAGGACTCCCTTCCTCCAGCCATCTTGAGGGCTCTAACTACTTTCTCAACTCTAATACTCCTCGGGATACCTCTGGGAATTAATGGTAGCTCAATGTTCTCTAGGACTGTAAGCCTGTTAACTAGGTTAAAACGCTGGAAGACAAAGCCTATTTTTCTATTCCTTATATCAGCTATTTCATTTTTATCAAGCTCTGTTACATCCCTGCCCTCAACAAACACTCTCCCTGACGTAGGCTTGTCGAGTAAGCCCATGATGTTGAGTAGAGTAGACTTGCCGGAGCCGCTTGGACCCATTACAGCTATGAACTCGCCTCTATTAACCCCGAGAGTTACTCCTCTTAAAGCTTTAGTTTCAACTTCCCCTGTCCTATAGATCTTCCAGACATCTTCAAGCCTTAAGACTTCTCTCATAGGTGTTAGCACCATTGATACCAGTGATAGCTGAAACTATTTAAACTAATATATTAGTTTAAATTAAGTTTCCGAGGCGATGATCGCGGTGAATCTAAGGCATAAGAGCAAGTATATCAAGCTACTAGTGCTTGAAGCAGCCAGAGATAAAGGCTTCTACGGTTATAGTCTACTAAAGAGTATTAGAGTAGAGACAGGGCTACCCGTCAACCCCGGCATTCTCTACACGCTGTTGAAGCAGATGGTTAGAGAGGGGTTGCTTAGCGTTGAAGAAAATAAAGTTGATGGTAGACGAAGAAAGATCTTCAAGCTTACTGAGAAGGGGGCTCGATATCTTAATGAGAATAGAGAAAAGCTAGAGGAGGCAAGAAAGTATCTTTCAAAGCTAAGACTTGCAAAGAAAATCGGTGTGCTGGAGCTTATTGGATGGCTATTAAAGCTTATTGATAGGCTAGACGAGCTTGAACCCAGGCAACTCCGTGAAATTGAGTGCGGGATCAACGAGTTTAGGCTTATATTAAACAGCGTGCTTACCTGAGAGCTAGCTTTAGTTCAATGCCTACTCACGTGAGCCCTAGCCTGCTGGAATACCTATTTTGAATCACGTAATTAAAATCTCTAAGACATTAATGTGGAACAATATGTAGAAGGCTTTAAATAAGGATGCCTAGATCACAACCGTCTTGAAGATGGGTGAGAGAATTGAGTGAGCGTAAGTATAGGGCTCTATTCATTGATGCAGGAGAAAGGAAGTACTGGATTGAAGAATACCCGTTAAGCGAGGTCTACTCGCCGCTCTCCCTGGGTATTAAACTACACCTTGAGAGGTATGAGTCGTGGAGTAAGCCTGTCTACCACCCTGATAACGCCCTGGTATTAGGAGCCGGCTTGTTCACAGGCTCTAAGATGTATGGTGCCCATAGATTCGTAGCTGTATTCCGCAGCCCGTTAACAAGGGGACTACACTCCTCTGAGATGGGGGGCGCTGCATTCCAGTTTAGAGTTAACGCCGACGCAATAGTCGTAGTTGGCAAATCTACTACACCTCTAGTAGTTAAAATCTACGATGAGGGAGGCGGGGAACCCGTAGTTGAATTCCACGAGATAGCTGAAGAGAAGCTTGAAGAAGTGTGGAGGGGTTACAGTGGCTTCAAGGGTGTCTACGCGCTCCAGCAGTACCTTAGTGACAACTTTAAGAGCTTCTACGAGGAGTACGATGGGAGGTCTATTCTAGTAGGCCCGGCATCCAAGTACACTAATATAGGTGCACTAGCATCTATAACACTCCATAAGGGTAGAATGGATCTTGGAAGCGAGGATTTCGCTGCTAGAGCAGGAGGAGGAAGCGTTCTCTACAGAGCCCACGGGGTTGCAGCTATAATCTACGGGGGTAGATACGATAGAAGCGTAAAGTTACCTGAAGACCTAAGGGATACACGTGGACTAGACAAGATATTCACCGAGCTGATTAAGCAGCCGTACACTCAGGCAGTGATTAATGCTGGAGTCAAGTATAGATACGACTCCAAGCTGAATACCGGGGGAACACTCGGCGGCAACTATCCTCACCTAGGGGTAACAACACCAATGTTCAACTGGAACTTCATCTACCAGCCGAGAGATGTGAGAGAAAAACTCCACGAGCTTATAATGAAGTACATGTGGGAGCCGTTCAATAAAGAGGCTATTGAAACTAAGAGCTGGAAGACCTGTGGTGAACCCTGCCCGCTTGCATGCAAGAAGGTGAGGAGAGACCGGTACAAGAGTGATTACGAGCCGTACAATGGCCTTGGACCCATGATAGGCGTCCTAGATATACATGAAGCCGAGAAAGCTGTTGAACTAGCAGACGCGTATGGATTCGACGCTATAGAGCTAGCCCAGATAGTCGGGTTTGTATTCGAAGCACTACACAAGGGTCTACTGAAGCCTGAGGAGGTCGGCTTACCGAGCAAGCCATTCTTCGATCCAGCATCCTATAGCATCGAGCATGCACGTGTCAACGCCGAGCTAGCTGTTAGATTAATAGAGCAGCTTGCCTTCGGAGGCAACCCGATACTGAGACTTATAGGTGAGAAGGGGTTAAGGTCAGCTGCTAGAGTACTCGACATACTGTACAGTGATAGAACTACTACAAGTAAAACCAAGTTCACTGATATCCCAGTATACGCGGCTTTCGGTGAGGAAGGACACATCACGCCGAACTTCTACTGGACTCCCGGGCTTGTCGCCCCGATGATAGTTCTAGGCAAGTACTGGACCCTCTACTCTGGTGTATTCCTGGAGCCCGAGGAATTCGCATCTAAGTCCTTTGAGAGAGCTATCAACGAAGCCTTGGTGACAGATATGGGGATATGTAGATTCCACAGGGGATGGGCTGAGAAGACAATACCAGTCATACTCGAGAGATACTATGGTCTCGAGAAGCCTTTAGAGAGATCACTGAAAGTATACAGGGAGATAGCTAGATATCAGAAGCTGGCTGGAGCACTCCCAGCCTACTGGGATTCAAGCAAGATAGTAGACTTCATGGCTCTAGCAGCCAGAGAGTATGGTAATGAAGCTTGGAGCCGTAGGTTCGATTCAAACAAGGAGGATGCTGCAAGAGAGTGGTGGGAGCGCTTCTATAGGAGGATCCAGGAGCTACTAGGAGGAATCTAAATCAACACGGTATTTTAATCTACTCTAGTATCCTGTTGAAGACAGGGATTAAGGTTTGACAGGACTTCAAGAGTGCATACTACAAGGGTTTATCAAGGCTGCAGGAGAAGTCTTAGGTTTAGATAGTAGCCTACTAGAGGCTTACATAAGAGAGGGGAGAATCAAGGTTGCTCCAACTCCTAGCCCTGCTATGGGCGACTATGGTATTCCCCTCCACGCCGTACTGAAATCCTATCCTCGCGAGAAGTGGGGTGAGCTGGGAGAGCTAATAGCAGAGAGGCTGCTAGGCTATCTCCCCTCTGAGTGCAGGGCTAGAAAGACACTATTTACTAACGGCTACCTCAACATTGAGGTAGATTACTCTACGTTATTCTCATCCTTCATGGAGTCCCTGCTCTCGGGGAAAATGGAAGAAGAGTTGAAAGGAGTTGGAGCTGGTAGAATAATTGTAGTCGAGCATACAAGTGCTAATCCAGTCCACCCTCTCCACCTTGGTAGCGCTAGAAACAGTGTGCTAGGTGACACCTATGCACGACTACTTAAACGGCTGGGCTTTAATACCATAAGACTCTTCTACGTTAACGATCTCGGCCGTCAAATAGCAGTGCTAGCATACGGTGTCAGCAAGCTTAAAGCTCTAGGAGTAGAGCCTAGACGGGAGTTAAAGGTAGACCACTGGTATGGTGTAGTATACGCGTTAACTAACATCCTGATAGAGGAGGATAAGCTGGCTGGTAAGCTCGCTGATCTAAAAGTGGAGTTGAAGCGCATCCTAGAGGATATAGCTGGGTCACTTCGAGAAAAGCTTAGCGGAGAGGATCCTGAGGCAGTGAGGATCTACTCGAAGATCACGCTAGTACTACGCAAGTTAGAGCTTAAGCATGACACGCTAAAGCTACTTAGAGTAGTCCGGGAGGTTTCAGGCAGCCAGCATCCCGCTGTAAGCCCCTATAGAGCAAGACTCCTAGATGTCATTACGAGATACATGGAGCTTCATGAAGAGTACGCGGGTTACGTGAAAGCCAGGAACAAGCTGTGCAGAGACTACCATGTGGAGTGCGTAAGCCTCCTCAAAGCCTTTGAAGGGTATGAGAAGGCTGAAGAAGAAATAGCAGAGTTAATGAGGAGAGCGGAGAAAGGCGATCCTGAAGCTAGAAGCCTTCTTAGAGATGTATCCAGGGAGGTTTTAAGAGGCTTCAAGGAAACCCTAAGCAGCCTGAATATACTCTTCGATGGATTCGACCACGAGTCCAGCGACGAGATACTAGAGTTATCGAAGCGTATCGTAGATAATGTCGCGGGATCGCGGTATGCTAGAATAGTGGATGGAGCTGTAGAAGTAGATTTGAACAAGGCTGGAGAGGAACACGAGTACGTTAGAAGGCTATTCTACCCTGATGAACCCGGTAGATTCATTATCAGGCGGAGGGATGGAACCACACTCTACGTGACACGGGATATCGCTTACACTCTCATGAAGTTTACAAGGTATAATGCGGATAAAGTCTACAATGTTATAGCTGTCGAGCAGGCACGCGCGCAGAAACAGCTGAAAGCCATCCTACACCTACTGGGATATCAAAAAGAGGCGGAGAATCTCATCCACTTCTCGTACGAGATGGTTCACTTAAAGGGTATGAGGATGAGTGGCAGGAGAGGCATATACTATACGATCGACGAGCTACTAGCTGATATAGTGGACTTCATGATTGAAAAACAGCTGGAAAGCTCGGAGGAGAAGCGTAAGGCAACTGGGGAGAGCAGTGATTTAGAGGAAGCAGCTAGAATGCTAGCTGTGAACAACCTGAGAGCCCTCCTACTCTCCGTTGAGCCGAGCAAAGTGCTTACATTCGACTTAAAGAATGCGAGAGCCTTCGAGCATGGAGTCATAGTCACATATAGTCTTGTGAGAGCTCAAAGCGTGCTCAGGAAGCTCTGGGGCTTCGAGCCCCTAGATAACCCTGGTGAACTGCGAGCTAGAGGCATGGAGGTACTCTCGAATCTTAAAGGCAGGGAGCTGGAATTCGGTGTGGAGGAGAGGCAGCTGGTTGAAGAGCTCTTAGATTACATGAAGGTCTTAAGAGAGGCCTACGAGTACATGCGGCCTGATAAAATCCTCGTGTACGCTGTGAATTTAGCGTTAGGCTTCAACAAGCTCTACGAGAAGCACAGGATAATAAACGAGCCCGACCCTGTTAAGAGGAGCGCGAGGATACTGCTGACTATAGCTACTATGCTGCTGCTAGCAGACCTATCAGATGTAATGGGGTTCTATAAGCTTAGGAAGCTGTAGCACCCTTGAAAAGGGCTTTTAAATGCAGGTGAAACATCTTCTCTTCTTCCCAGTCATATGGCTTGCAATAAGCTCAGCTAGCATTCTAGTCGTGCTTTCAGGTGCTCCCGGCGAGGTTAATGCATTCTGGAGAATGTTTCTCTCATCACTACTGCTACTGCCATCATGGCTGGAGAAGAAGCCGCAGGTAAGACTGCATCACGTGGCATCAGGGGCCGCTCTCGCTTTCCACTTTATCTTATGGATGAAGAGTCTCTTCATGGTTTCAGTGTATACTAGCACACTGCTCGTTGTACTATACCCTTTATACTCGCTTCTATTAGAGGTAGCTCTATACAGTTATAGGCCTAGCGGCTTGCAGCTACTCGGCTTTACTACGAGTGTACTATCTCTAGTCTTCTACATAGGGGTTAACAGGCTTGCCTTTAATCCAGGCGCGATCTCATCGCTTGCAGCAGGCTTCTCGGTAGCAGTATACTTTGAAATAGGTAGGTATGCGAGGAGTACTAGAGGGGAGACTCTAGCTGACTACGCGTTTCCAACGTATCTTACTGCAGCAGTGTTCACGCTAGCCTATAATATTGCCGCTGGCTTGAATCCTATTCCAGGTAACCCTGTATCCTACGTCTACTTCGCTTTAATGGCTTTAATACCCATGATGCTAGGCCACACTCTTATGAATTATCTTTTAAGGTATTATCCAGCCCACCTTGTAACCTCTGTGTCCCTTGGAGAGCCGTTTGGAGCGGGCTTACTAGCACACGTAATTCTCGGTCAGGTTATAGCTTTAAGTGATCTTGTAGCCGGCGCTATCATAATATTATCTTTAGCCCTAATAATCTACGGTTATAGAGGTGGAAATCCAGGTTCAGCAGGTGGCAGGGTTGAGTAAGAGGATCACAGCACTTGTAAGTATTAGTGAAGCCGTAGACCTGCTCGCCGGGATCCTCAGGGGTACAGTAAAGCTCAGCGTAGAGGAGGCTAGGGTTTCAAGCGCGCTGGGCAGGATTCTCGCAGAAGATGTCTACGCAGGCATAAATATACCTCCATTCAATAGAAGTGCTGTAGACGGCTACGCTGTTAGAGCAGTTGATGTTGTTAACGCATCAGTGTACAACCCGGTTGAACTTTTATTGAAGGGTTCAGTGGCAGCTGGCGAGTATCCCCCCAGCACCTGTATAGGCCATGGGGAGGCTATAAGAGTTCACACAGGCTCACCTGTGCCCTGTGGAGCTGATGCTGTGGTAATGGATGAAGACGTTGAAGTCGCTGATAGTAGAATACTAGTCTACAAGCCTGTCTCACCAGGCCAGAATATATCGAGGATGGGGGAAGACTTCACTAGAGGAGAGCTAGTAGTTGCTAAAGGCACACTGCTAAAACCTGTTCATATTGCAGCTCTATCCAGCATAGGAGTAGATAAGGTTAAAGTCTACAGGAAGCTGGAGGTAGGTGTTCTAGCATCAGGCGACGAGGTCTGTGAGCCAGGAGTAGATGTAGAGTGCGAGACAGGAGTCTATAATTCCTCAGCGAGGCTGCTTGTAGCCCTCCTACTCAACACGGGATTCACAAGCGTAAAATACTATGGGGTATTCCCCGACGACCCTGAGATACTGGGAGACGCGTTAAGAAAAGCGGCTGTAGAAAACGACCTCGTGGTGACAACAGCTGGCACTGGTGTCAGCGAGGGTGACACTGTAATAGATGTAGCAATGCATTCCTGGAGGTTAGTATTCCGTGGTGTTAGAATGCGGCCTGGAAGACCAACCTCTCTATCACTAGTAGAAGGGAAGCCAGTGCTTCATTTATCCGGGTACCCAGTTGCAGCGTGGACTGGATACGAAGCCATATTAATGCCAGCCTTCTCTAAGTGGCTGGGGCTAAAGGGTGTTGAAAGACCCGTGGTGTACGCTAGGCTGTCCCGTAGAATACCTAATACTGTAGGTTATACAAGCTACATAAGAGTCACCTTGAGGGATACCGGTGGAGAATACGTTGCTGAACCGTACATGCTAAGAGGGAGCGGTGTACTCTCAAGCCTTCTCAGGAGCCACGGCTACATAGTTATACCTGAGAACGTGGAGGGATTCGAGAAGGATAGCATTGTACCAGTATACTTGTTCTAACCAGGAACTGTATTACTACAGCAGTTGAAGGCTTCCTCCCATAAAGCCTCTACATCCTTGAGTGTTGAAGGAGGATTCTTCAGGAAGGGTAGGCATAAATGCTGAGCAGGCATATTACAGTACTCTCTAAGGATCCAAAGCTCACCAGCAGGGTTTTCCCCTCCTTAGATAGCTTCAGGGAGAGAGCTATAGCTGTAGTTGACATGCCAACTCCACCCTTGCCGAGTACTATGTATACGTGGGGCTTCTCAGCGGGATTAGAAGGTTTTAACTGCTGAGAACATGTCTCCAATTACGTCTCTATCTCGGTACACTCTATTCTAGAATAACGCTATTTCATCGCATAGCAATAGGAGAACATCTACGGCTATCACCGGAGGCACAGAGGTTAAGCCTGCAAGAGAACCCAGCACTAAGGGGGCTCATCAGTCTACTAAGCCTTAAAGCACCGTCGTCTCCACAAGGTTTCGGGACTCATGCCGCCTAAAACTACTCACTCAGCCGCATCCACCTGTTTCCAGTTGATGTATCTTAGCCTGCCTGTAGCCTTAACGGGTTTACCATGCCTTCCTCAGCCTTCTTACCTTGAAGTGGAGCTTCTTTTCCTTAAAAGGTAGCATTCATATAAAGTCTCCTGGAGCGTGAGGTCTAGGCTGGATGTAGCTTGCTGGGGGTTTACCATGGATTCTAGGAGATGTAGTGTTGAAGGCTGCAACGGGGAGGGCTTGCACCGGTTAAGCTACCTGGATGCAAGGATCCTTGAGAAGCATGGGTTGAAGCTGAATCCTATTGATGCTCAGCCCCCTAGGAGACCCGGCTACGTGTACCTCTGCGAGGAGCACTATAAGATGTGGAGGAGGCTGAGTAAAACTGAACGTCTTGCAAGAGATCTCGCTAGAAAGGGGGCTTGATTGAAACTTAAGGATCCACTGGTTGCAGAGGTTAACGATGAGCTAGCAGCCAGGTATCCTGGAAGCGGTGTCTCAATTCTCTACGAGAAAGTAGAAGAGACCGGCGAGCCTGAGCCAGGGCCAAGCATCTGGGATGTAGATCTGCCTGCTGAAGTACTCGGGGTCCTTGAGCGCAGGGGTATTAGGAGACTGTATAAGTTTCAATATGAGGCTTACAAGCGTATCCTGAATGGCGAGAATACTGTTATCTCAGCTGGAACAGGGATGGGTAAAACTGAGGCCTTCCTTCTCCCAATACTTAAGCATATTAGTGAGCATAGAGGCGCTAACCCGAGAGCAATGATACTCTACCCTACTAAAGCCCTTGCTAGAGACCAGGTGAATAGATTCCGCGATTACCTAGTGTACCCTGCTATCAGCTTCGGAATATACGATGGAGACACTCCGAGCAGGGTTAGAAGGAGGCTGGCGTTGAATCCACCCTCTATTATAGTATCGAATCCCGATATGCTTCACATTGGATTAGTTTATAGTGAGCATATACGGAGCTTCACTGAGAGATCCAGCTTCATGGTCTTCGACGAGCTACACGTCTACGAAGGGGTGCTTGGAAGCCATATCCACCACCTCGCAGAGAGGCTGAAGAGAACGGCTAGCAGGAAGCCTGTATTCATTGGTTCATCAGCCACTATAAGCAATCCAAGGGAACTTGCTGAAGCGCTCTTCAACGAGAGCTTCACTGAAGTTAGAGGAGAAGCCTGGAGGAAGGGTACTGCTATCCATGCTTTAATCTCAGCTGGCTACTTAAGCAGGTGGAGTGTTACAGCTAGCCTAGCACATATTCTATCAGAAAAGGGGTTGAGATTCCTAGTCTTCGTGGATAGCCAGCAGCTAGCAGAGCTATTGACGAGGATTCTAAGAGTAAGATACGGTATTAATGTCATGGTTCATAGAGCTGGCCTGCCAGCTAGTATTAGGCGGAGTATTGAAGCTGAGCTCAGGGAGGGTAGACTGGAGGGTGTTGTAGCAACACCGACACTCGAGCTGGGTATTGATATAGGTGTTCTAGACGCTGTAGTAATGGCTTCACCTCCCCCCTCCTACGCTAAATACCTGCAGAGAGCCGGCAGGGCTGGCAGGAGAGGTAAGGGCTACGTGTTCACTATACTAGGAGAGGATCCAATTGACGCCTACTACGCTAGAGACCCTGATCGGTTCTTCAAGCAGGATATACCACCTGTGGTAATCGAGCCTTTTAATGAAGAAGTATCTAAAGTCCACCTGCTAGCATACATCCTTCAAGCTGGGAGAGCGAGAGCAGGCGATCTGCCTGAAGCATGGAGGAGGGTTCTAGGCGAGTTGAAAGCGATGAATCTAGTGAGAGAGGTGAATGGGTATGTTAAGCCCATGCGATACCATGCGAGAAGACTTCTCAACGAGAAGGGGGGTTTAAGAGCGGTTGGCCCGGTTGTCAGTGTAGTTGAAGCTGGAGTTGGCAGTGTAATCGCGACTAGAGAGCTTCCTATAGCTCTACTCGAACTATACCCTAGAGCTATCTACCTATACATGGGTGAACCCTACATCGTTGAATCAGTAGATCTCTCGAGTAGTAAAGCTACAGTGAGGAAGGTGGAAGCTGATGCCGGGTACTACACTAGACCCTTGTACACTGTTGATATAGTAGAATACGAGGTGTTATCCGAGAGGCTGACCCTCCATGGTACTAGAATAGCATATGCGAGAGTACTCTTAGAGCTTAGTGTAGAGGGAGTAGTCTTCAAGGACATGTATAGTGGGGAGATAATCTCAACCGAGTACCTCACAGAGCCGGTCAAATACAGGTATTCAACGAGAGCAGTGCTACTGAAATACCCGGTGTTCAGAGAGCTAGGATTAAAGGGTAACGCGGAAGCATTCCACGCGGTCGAGCATGCTTTAATCTCTGCCGCTAGGCTTACATGTGGTGCTGGCTTAACAGATCTAGGCGGGATAAGCTATCCGAGCGGCGATATCGTGGTATACGACTCCACTATAGGTGGTAGCGGGATATCAAAGCTACTCTACGAGAGATTCGAGAGAGCAGAGGACCTAGCGTTAGAAATCATGAGTAAGTGTAGTTGCGAGGATGGATGCCCTAGATGCGTGTACAGCCCATACTGCGTAATAACCAAGTCCTTTCACGCAGGAAGGCTGTGTACGTGTTAAGCAAGATTAGAAGAGGAGTAACTGCTGCAGGTAGACCACTGGAGGAGCGTGAAGGTAAACCTATAGCGTGAAGCCATAATACTCTGCGTGAATATAGTGTTTAATGGATGATGATGGTTCCGAATTATGAGCCACCCGTGCTGTGATTAACGGGTGAGCACCTGACACGCCTCACTGAGCCGCCAGCAGGAGCATCAGGATCACGCTGCTTAATGCTAAAATAGCTGTATGCCTCCACGTATACTCCGGTAGCACTATGCGTTTAGCTTTAGAGTTCAGCTTGTAGAAGCAGTACTCCTCGATGAATCCTCCAATCTCGATCACGCTTGCAACAGCAGGCGGGATCCTCTGGGAGACCCTTTCACCTTTAACGTATCCTATCCCTAGGCTTTCACTGAAAGATTTAAGCCCGTAGGGTATCAGCCTCCATACGAGCAGGGGGATGCCGGCTAGTCTTCCAGCTCCTAGTAGTATGAGTAGTGAGGATATCTCGAGAGGCGATATAATAACGAAGGAGAATGCTATGATAGTGGAAAGTGAGAGAGTCCTTAAAGCGATGAATACTATGCTCCAGTAGCCTCCTACAGGTGAGAAACCAGCGAGAGATGCTATGAGAGATGTCAGCGACATGTAGGCTGAGACTATTGATGAAAGCGTTAGAGTTGAGAGAACCCATTCATAGCCGGGTGATATTAAACCTAGAGCTAGTGAGACCAGCAGGGCTCCTAGAAGCAGCCCTAGATCTCCTCTAGCAATAATAAGAGTCAGAATGGCTATGTAGAGTACTTTAACCGTCCAGTGAGCCCGCTTAAATCCCGTGTCACCTTTAAGGAAGAAAGCCTTGTAGACAACTGATACAAGCCAGCCTAGTACAGCCATATCTAGTCAGCCCAGCTGGTACTCGCTGTCAAGTATTCTAATTATTCTTTCATCATGCGTAGCGACTACAACAGTCCCACCGCTATCTACTATATTGGAGAGAGCTTCCAGCACTTTTACTGTATTCCATTGATCCAAGCCGCCTGTAGGCTCATCCACCAGGTATATGTCGAAGCCGCTAAGGTATGCTGAGGCTATAGCAAGCCTCCTCCTCTCACCAGAGCTAAGCCTTGCAAGCGGAGTTTCAAGGGATTTCGAGAGCCCGAATGCCTCGGCTACATCGGTGACTCTTTCAAGCCTTCCCCCTGCAGCGTAGAGTAGCTCTTCTACTGGTGTAGGCTTAGTAAAGTATAGTAGCGGGTTCTCGGGTATGTAGGTGGCTCGTCCACGTTTTTTAACACGGCCTTTTACAGGCTTCAGCATGCCGGCCATTAGCTTGAGAAGAGTTGACTTACCGCTACCATTCCTGCCCGTGAGGCCTGTAAGCTGCGCTCTCTCTACTATTAAATTTAAGCCTTTAAAGAGTGGTTTCTCCCCCGGGTACTTAAACCAGAGGTTTTCAACCTCGATGGCAGCGTCACTACTATTAGGTGTTTCTCTCCTTCTATCCAGCGCCCAGGATGGCTTAATTAATGCTAGCGCGTCGTCACTCCATTCACCGTAGTATTTGACAACTCCTTCATCTAGGATTAAGAGCTTCCCAGGCATATTCCTCCAGTAGTAGGGGTTATGGTCTACTACTATTAGCGACGTTTTATTCTCTAAGGCTTCCATTGCTATCCTGCCAACAATCCCCTTAGTCTCCTCGTCAAGGTATACGAGGGGCTCGTCTAACACGAGTACACGGGTTCTTCCAGCAGATGCCCCAGCCCACAGGAGTTTCTGGGTTTCACCAGCACTTAAATTAGCTGTCAGGGACTCCAGCTTACCTGTTAATCCTAGTCTATCGAGATGCCTGTAGTTGCACTTCAAGCCGGTGAGGGATAGCGTGTAGCAGTACTCGGATCTCACAGTGTAGCCTACGATAGCATACCAGGGTTCCTGGGGTATGTATGCTATTAGCTCGTGTATTCTCCAAGGTGGTATTTCACTTAGATTGTGTTCATCAATGAAGACTGAGCCCTCCACGAAGCCTCCAATCTTATCTAGCACTCCGATTAAAGCTCGAAGAAGAGTAGTCTTCCCGCTGCCCGAAGGCCCTGTTACAACCAGGATCTCCCCGTCAGGGATCTCTAGGTTGATGTCTCTAAGTGTAAATCCGCCGCGATAGCCTGCTGCTTTAATACTAGCTTTCAGCACAGATGCCACCAGAGTGTAAAGGATTGCTTGAAGGGAAAAATCCTTATGAAGACTTACCCTCCAGGTACCCGGCTCTTCTAAGCCAGGAGACAAGGGGGAGGGCTATCATGATACCTGTAATCGCCTGTCCTAAGTTAACTGGGATCTCGAATACAGCGTGGATTGCCGGCCTACCAGTATACGGATTTGACACGTAGTACTCGTAGAGGAAGTATCCTGTAACCATTATTAACCCGCCTGCTAGTAGTGCTAGAGCCTCACCCACACTACTATACTTTGAGATTAGAGAGTACACTACTGTGAAGCCTAAAGCTATACTGATAAGCAGCCAGATAAACCACGGCACGTTTACAGTGATACCAGTGGGCCCAACCTCGATGGGGCCAGCGTAGTATGCTAAGGCGAAGCTTGCGAAGACTAAGGCGTACGCTGAGCCGAGCACTCCGCCTGTAATCCTTCCATGCCTGCCTTTAAGCTTCTCGATGAGGATACCTGCAATGTAACCTTCAGTGAACTTTATTACTAGAGTAGCTGGCGCGAAGATCTGGTAGCCGGTTGTCAGGTCTGCTAGCGAGGCACCTATACCTCCCGCTACTCCTGCAGCCAGAGGGGTGGAGACCATGGCTGCAACATATATCATTGATTCACCTAGATTAAAGTAACCTCCTGTCACAGGCTGGTATACCTGGAGAACTATTGTAGCAGCGTAAACAAGCACTGTGAATACAACAGCATCCACAATGAGGCGTGTCTTCACGTGTTTCACCGCTAACTGTGATCCTCAACTATTCTTTTAAGGTGATTTGAACGTTCAATAAGAGGCTGCTGGAGAGTAATACTCAGCCTGGCTGCCGCCTCGAATTAAATAACCTTTGGGGAGCGCTGTTTTCTCTAGCTGCTTTCAGACACTATGTTCTCAACATACTCTAATGGTATGTAGCTTAACCCGCTGCTAAGCATGCGGTGAACAAGCTTTAATACTATTCTAGAGACTCCTTTACCAGCTAGAATTTCAGGAAGAGAGAACCACTTAGCGTCAAGTGCGTCGCTGCCTGCTTTAAGTTCTCCTTTAATGCTATCAGGGTCGAATAAGACATCTAGGATTATATAGTGGTATCTAGCACTCCCCTCTTGATCCAGGACAACATTATTGAGTACATATATTACTCCAAGAGGCTCTCCATCCAGTCCTGTCTCCTCTCTCAGCTCTCTTCTAGCTGCCTCCCCCACTCTCTCACCAGGCTTAATTAGCCCTCCCGGTAGACTCCATAAACCCCTGCCTGGTGGACTCCCCCTCTTTACTAAAAGCATTCTATCCTCTTTTACCAGGACTGCTCCAACAGCTCCTAGAGCGAAACGCGGGTAGATTCTCTCCATGCTTCAACGCCTATGCTGCTTCTACATGGATAAACGTGAAATTATTTAAGCCTGGAAGTAACCTTTAAAGATCCTATTCATGGTGGCTGCTTAAAGCCGAGTTCACGGAGGTGGCTTAAATGAAGGGTAGTCCTCACGTGCTAATAATTAATGGATCTCCCCGTAGATACGGCTCTTCGATGCAGCTAGCTAGGATTGCAGCTAAAGGCGTTGAAGATGCAGGTGGAACCTACGAGATCGTAAACCTCTACGAGTATAGCATCAAGCCCTGCCTGGGGTGTGTTTCAGACAACGTCAAATACTGCAGGTTCCCGTGCATAGTCAACGATGACGACTTCAATAGTATTGCTAGGAGACTGCTAAACTCTCACGGGCTTATAGTATCAACACCAGTCTACTGGTATGCTCCCAGCGGTGTGCTAAAGAACTTCATTGACAGATTGACAAGCTTAGAGAACATGATATTTCACGAGGGAAGGAGTCTTCTGGAAGGAAAAGTAGCAGGCTTCATAGCCACCGGGCTCGACAGCGGGGTTATGATGGCTATATCTTATCTAGCTGTAGTCTTAAACAGCATGGGAGTACATATAGTGCCGTGGAGCATGGCTTACAGTCACTCAGAGAACATAGCTGACGATGAGCAAGCCCTCAGAGATGCATATAATGTCGGCTACATAGTTGTAGAGACAGCGAGAGCTTTAATGGAGTACGGGAGGCACATTGGATACAACCCCTCAGTCAACACCCGCGAGCTCAGAGAGCTGGTACTCAAGTACTCGAGTGAAGCCGGTGCTAGAGGAGTTAGAGGAGAGAGATTAAAGAAGCTGGAGTTTCTACTCAGCAGTGCTCGCGTTTAATCCTCTCGATAATCCCGCTGGAACTCCACTCGTTAAGCTTTGACTCCAACCTCTCTACCTTGATGTCTGAAAGGCCTCTCTCCTCTAGCAGCTTCTTCAGCTCACCGGGGGTTAACCACTGGTCGGGGCCTAAAAGTATTATGTCAGGCTTCAACTCTTCAATAGGCTTGAGAAAGTCTTCTTCATCACCGAGGACTGCTTTCGAGACGTACTTGACGCTCTCGATCATTAAAAGCCTCTCATTCTCGCTGAGAAGAGGCTTCCTTCCCTTAAACCTCTTGAAATTCTTATCCCTTGAGACGATAACGTAGACCTCTCCCAGTCTCCAGGCTTCTCGAAGCAGGTGTATGTGGCCTGGGTGAAGTATATCGAAGCTGCCTGCAACAAGGACTCTAGGTCTTTTGAGTAGCTGGGTGAGAGGCTTCCACTCGAATGATAAAGCACCTTGATGCCTGAGAGCATCGAGAAGGCCTTCAGCGTAGGCTATGCATGCAAGACTAGTGAAGCAGTCCTTTCTATCCAGGTAGTATTTTGCGTCACTAGTGTACGCTTCTGCAAGCTCTACTATAGTCTTATACTGGTTGAGCCTCTCCTTGTCTACCTGCTTGAGAGCTTGCTCCACGTTATATATGTAGGCTTTAATCCGCTCGCACTCCTCCAATAAGCACACCCCTAGTATATTTAGCAGTCTAACACTAAATTCACGTGACGAGTGCACTGGGATATTTAACCTGTAAAGACTGTTGAGTATTAAGGGTGTTTCTTAATGGAGGCCACTGGAGGCTACATTAGCCAGCTACTCGAGTTTCTTAGCTCGAAGGATTTCCATGGCGGGAGTTTATCGATTGTACCGGTTTTAACTTCACCGTGGAGTACTGCTACAGTAGTTAACAGGTTAAGCGAGGAGCTAGGGGTACTAGACTTTGTTGTTCTCACGAGGAGAGAGCTCGTCGACGACGTGTACCGCTCGCTTAACCGGGAGTTATTTAGAGATATTAATGTATACGTTGATAACGCTGTATACAGGAGTATTCTACGGGATAGTGTCTTCGAGAACTCCATTATTCTAGCGCACCTCGTGAAAGGTGTTGGCGAGAAAGCTAGAAGCATATACGTGGATTTAACTCTCACAACAGGCTCCTTCGCCATCACGCTCCGTGAAGCACTAGATAGACAGGGTAGTTCACCCCTGGTGACGTATACCTTCGTGGATGTAGTGCCTCTCCCAGAGCTCCCGCAGTACCCTGGAAGCCCTAGGTGGATGCACAAAGTCTACATCTACGATAATACTGCTCGAGCCGGTGCGCTGTCCCCTAGTGTAGATTACAGTCTCCCAGGCATGCTCTCTTACACGCAGCCAGCTGGAGGTAAAATACAATGGAGGGGGAGTCTAGGTATCTTCGAGAGTATCTCCCGGCTTGTAAACAGCCTAGCAGCCACTAGAATAGCTGAGAGGCTTGGCGGGGAGTCTAGAGTAGATGTTTCAGGGGAGTCGCCAGTGCTATCTGTGAACGCTGTGAACCCTGTCAGCGGCGAGAGAAAGAAAATGGTTTCATTCAAGGTCTCCGAGGGGTTAAACGAGGATTCAGTTAATATGCTCATGAGTAACTGGAAGCATTTAGTTGATATAGTCCACGAGAACCACCCTGACATCGATAAATCCCTTATTGAAAGAGTACTCATGCAGTTCCAGAGGTATACTGGTGCAGTAGACTTAATAGCAAGAGAAGTTGAAGGCTCTGAAGCCAGGGACTTCGAGGGGTGGAAGATCCACAGCCTCCTAATCGAATTATACAAGAAGCTGGGTAAGCCTGTAGCACTACTCCCTGACACCAACATGTTCTATCAAGGGCTGCACATGGTGCTGCTTAAAGCGAGTATAAGAAGCGGGAGGCCGTGGGGGCCGATTGAAGGGGTTAGAATCTACATTCCTGTATGCGCTGAAGCAGAGATAAACGGTAAGGTCGCGGAGGTATCAAGTGGAGCTACTGGAGTACTCAGGTACTCTTATATAATGGCGCTGTTAGCCAACAGGGCTGCCGACGAAATCAAGCAGCGCTACAGGGGAGTACACATCCCGGCTGTAAGCCAGCCCTGCGAGGCTTCAATAGTAGTTGCTAAACACGTGTTAAGCGAGGAGATTGTGGTATTAGTGACAGCTGATAAGAAAGCGTTTAACGCGTGGGTTACCCTGAATGCCTGCAGGGATAAAACTATATGCGTGTACGTAGGCCACCGTAATAAGCCGTTGAACATCGATGGATTGTACTCTAAGCTGTATGCTAGTATAGTGCTCGCAAACCAGGTGTATGTTGCAGCCTCAATAACACCCGTTGAAATCACCCTTGGCGAGAGAAGACTCCGTGTAATGCTGGAGTCACTTGAAGGCATGGGGGCACCAGTATTAAGCGTCGTAGAGGAGCCTGTTAAACGCTCATAGGTGGAGTACCGCTTCTAGCTGACCAGCCACTACCATTCAGCCTAGGAGGCAGCCACTACGCTGGAAGCTACATTTGCGGAACCCTGGATACGAGTTCCTCGTACACTACTCCCCTCCGCTTCATGTACCCTGTGACCGCGATGTATGAGGCGACTACTCCCGTGAGGATAACTGATATGACAGCTAGATCCCTCAGCGAGAACCACATGAGATCGAAGCCGGCCATCAGGAATCCAGTAATGAATACTATGAGGCCTAGGAATCGAAGCTGCCACTCTCTCATATGCTTAAACCATCCACGTAGACTCCTAGAAGCCAGCGGGATGTTTACTAGCGAGAGCCCTATGATAGCTACGAAGACAGCGTACCCTAAGTTCATGTACCGCAGGAAAGCATGCTCTAGGGCTGGCTGAGATCTAATGTACACGGTTAGCAGAGCGACAACTACTGAGAGAATGTATATTAGAAGATTCGAGTAGAATGGAACACTATACTTCCTCGACACCTTACTGAGAAGTCTAGGCATTAAGTGGTCCTCACTTAAAGTGAACAGTATTCTCACAGCACTCACCCATGTCACCAGCAGTGTATCAAAGTATAGTAGAAAAGCCGTGATAGTGAATAGCATGGTTGAGAAGACGCTGTTAGTGTAGACTGATATAACGGTCACCATACTGGGGCTGGGGAGAGGGCCTTCAACCCTCATCAGGCTCTTCAGTAGAACAGGGTTGCTATGGTAGAGGTACGAGTATGCAGCTAGGAAGTCGTAGCCTGCTAGAGAAGTAATAGCTACTGGCGTAGAAGTATAGATAGCTAGGAGTAGCAGGTAGCCTGCAATATATCCTCTACGATATGTTCTAGAGGGATCCTTGACTTCACTAGCTATAAAACTAGCCGCCTCTACACCCATGTAAGCCCACATAGCCATTGTAACTAAGCTTATAGTTCCACTCCACATGTCAACAGGTTTTAAGGGCTCTACAATGCTTCCATTAACTACCCCGCCCTGTAGAGCTATACTTATGATTGCCTGGTATGAGTTATTGAATAGTTTATCCCAGTTGCTCTTAAACACGCTGTTAGAGAAGGGGTACATGGATAGCAATACGGCTAGATAGATCACGAGCGGTGTGATTGTAGAGGCATATAATAGTATCTTCACCATCCTCCTCCCATAGGATTCAGCGAAGAATAGGATCGTGAAGACAACCAGGGTAGAGATAAACGCAATAGCCGGGTTCTTTAAGTACTCGCCTAAACCAGCTAGAATCCTACTGCCACTAATGTAGCCGCCTAGAATTAACCCATCGCCTATAACACCAATAGATGAAAAAGCTAGGAAGCCTATGCTCAGCAAGCCTCCACTAATAAACAAGTATACTACTGTAGCAATGTATCCTGCGAGAACACTTAGACTTCTAGTTGATAGAACATAGGGGGATGCACTACGAGGCAGTGAGGAAGCAGTAACCATGAATGCCAGGGTTATAGGGAGGAAGATTACCCCACCCAGCAGGAATGCTAGGTAGACTACACCACCATAATAGCCGTGGAATCCCACAGCTGAAACAGAGTAGTAGATGAGGCCTGAAGCCAGAGGAGCAGCGATAACCCATAGAAACACGTCGAGTAGAGTGAACTCTCTTCGAAGAAGATACGCTCTGAAAACTAGGAAAGACTCCTCCTCGTTCACCAGCCAACACCTCTAATACCTAGAGTCTCATGTAGTATGAGTAGCTGGGATTCTAAATAAGGTTTTCTACTGTTTTACTATGTCAGGGTTTAACAGGGCTCGCAGCGGGGCTTACTAGAATATAGTAGCGTGGTGCAGTAAACACTTATTTCACAGGTGAGAGTAAACTTTGAGTAGTGAGGATGAATCAAGGTGGGATGAGTGTTTAAGGTGGTTTCAGAGAGAAATGGAGTTAAATTCTACGTTGAAGAAGGCTTAGAGGATTTATTCAAGGGGTTTCATCCTGGTGAAGCTCCTGCTCTAATAACACTGAGATTGAATATTCTTGATAGAATTCTATTCAAGCTACTCAAGATCCCTGTTTACTATTATTGTGGCGGCATTATAATAGGGTTTACTACGACTGCAGGTGACTCAATACCGCTAGATGTAAGTGGAGTAGAAGTGAGAGTATTCGAACCAGGGTGGAAGGTAAAGCTAGAACTATACAATCGCAGGCTTCCCCGAATACTAGCTCTACCGTTATCTGAGATCGACCGGTTCTTAAAGTTTATCACTGTCAACGGGATCGGGGTTCTCGTGAACCTGCTTGCAGCGGAACTAGCGCATAGATCAATTCGCGGAGACCCATTCATAGTAAACCCTGCTGCATCCACTATTGGATTCGAGTCAAGCGTCATGTGGAACTATGCTCTTAATGAAGCTTGGACTTTCAGAGGTGCCGGCCTTAAGAGCAGCCTGCTCGATAGGTTTTCAAGGCTTGCTAGGTATCATGCAGCCAGTGTAGCTAGCTGGATTATGCAGGCGCTACTCTCAACCCTGCTACCAGTCTACCTTAAAACTCCCTTCTGGCTTGGACAGCTAGCAGGTATTATAGCAGGCTTCACTATAAGTTTTATATTAGGATACGTGTATACGTGGAGCAGAGACAGGATTTAAGAGGTGGCGGCTATGGGCTTGAAGCACGGCAAGTACATCTACGTTAAGAGGAGTGATGGAGTGTACGTTAAGGTGAGAGTCCTCAATATTAGGTTGAAGAAGAAGCAGGAGCTAGATTTAAGTGATCCCTCCAGGTACATTGTGATGAATGTTAAAACAGTAAAGCCCCCGGCGAGCGCAGTAGTCTTAAGCGAGGATGCACTACCCCAGGCTGTGAGAAACCTCCTTCACGAGGTTTAAAGCTTGGAGAATCCTGTGAGAAAAGAACTGGAGAAATTTTTCGAGAGAGTTATCTCAGAGGATCAGGGATCCCATATACTATTCATTGCATCCATAGCTTCACGCAAGTATATACTCTGCCTGCCTAAAACGCGTGGCGAGCACGTTTACGGGAAGCTGGTTAGAGCTGATGCAGCAAGTTCCTTTGACTGCAAGGAGATAGAATACGAGCCAAGGGGCCTCTACATCTTCGCCAAGTCAATCCAGGAGCTGGCAGCCAAAGTACACTCTAAGCTAGAGCAAGTAGATAGTCAGGTAGAAGCAGCCAGCAGATAAATATAGATCAAACACTAGTACTAGCAGAATATAATGGTATCCTCAATAATAGTCTAAAGGTGAATCTTGTAAACCCTCATAAACCAACAAAATTATTGTATTGAGGTGGCGTGCTTGAAGGAAGAGGCCCGCAGATGGCTTGATGAAGCACTGTGGGATTTAGAGACAGCTAGAATACTTCACAGAGAGAGGAGATATAATGCCGCAGCATTCTACTCTCATCAAGCAGCAGAAAAAGCTGTTAAAGCACTATTGTATAGTGTGAATGAGGCTCCATGGGGTCATAGTGTACGCGTACTTCTCGAGAGGTATTTTGAGAGAAGGAGGGAAAATGCCAACCCTATCCTTCTAAATAACGCTAGGGAACTCGATAGACACTACATTCCATCCAGGTATCCGAATGCTCATCCAGCTGGTGCTCCTCATGAAGCCTACGATGAGGATACATCAAGTAGAGCTATTAAGGCTGCTGAAGAAATAGTAGAATATGCCAGGAGATTGCTAGATGGTAGTAGCTGATGAACTACAAAAGATAGTCGGAATGCTTGTGGAGAGATTTAAACCGAAGGCGATAATATTATTTGGTTCAAGAGCTCGCGGAGACTGGGTACCGTGGAGTGACTACGATTTATTGATCATTGCTGACTTTGAGAACAAGTACCTTGATAGAATCAAGATCATTCTAGACCTTCTAGGAGACACAGTGCTTAACATAGAACCACATCCCTATACCCTGGAGGAAGCTGTTCAAATGCTCTCCAAGGGTAACCCTATCATAGTTAACGCTATTGAGGAAGGTATAGTACTGTATTCAACTAGCGAGTATGAAATTCTATTGGAAAAATACCGTGAACTCAGAGAGAAAGGGTTAAGAAGAACGCATACCACGGTAATACTACCAGATAAGCTGTAGCTGCTCGGAGAGCCTAAGCTAACTGGGTTTTAAATGCTAGAGTGGACTATATTTCATAGTGGATGCCAGGCTGGAGGTTGATTATTCATTGAGTAATACTACTAGCATGCGATTCCCTCTTGCTGCAGGCTCAGCTGAAGCTAGTAGTTTAAGAGTAAACGAGACCAGGGATATAGTGAAGAGGATAGGTATTATATCACCTGATAGAGTCTACATGGATAACTACCCGGTAATCCATCCTCCTGCAGTCTTTAATTCCTCGATGATTAAGCTGGGCTCGCAAATATACGTTTACGCTAGGATCATAAGCGGCTACTACATGTATGTGTCGGGTATTATCGAGCTAGCAGTACCCTTCGATGACCTGGAGAACGGGGGCGTGAATTACAATCGTTATACTGCTAGACTAGTAGTATACCCATCTACAAGGTATGACTTATGGGGTGCTGAGGATCCCAGAGTATACTTTACCGATGGTAAACTGTACATGACGTATACTGGTAGAACGGTAAGCTACCTCGACCCGTCAGCACGCTTCGATAAAACTCTACCTGTAACAGCTGTCAAGGAGGCTGGTAGTAGAGAGTGGGTGAAGATGTATGTGCATAAGCTGCCAGCGGAGCAGCATGGAAATGTAGTAAGCAATAAAGATGCATTTGCATTCAAATATGACGGCTACACGTACTTCTTCCACCGGCCGTACATGGATGACGAGCAACACTACCTTCTAGTGGGCAGGGAGGGAGGCTACACAAGGGTAGGTGGTATGCTTGAGGTAGCTCTCGTTGACAACATAGAGGTCTTAAAACCCTCCCCGTGGGAGGAGAAGCTTGGATGGTCAACGCCTCCGATTACAGCCTCTAATGGCAGGATTATAGTCTTCCTGCACGCAGTTGATAGAGAGCTTAAAGCCTACCGTTTACTCGCTATTGAACTAGAGTTGAGGGGAAGCGAGGTGGCTGTTACAGCTGTTACACCCAGGTATATTATGGAGCCGAGGGAACTCTACGAGGTATTCGGTGATAGACCCTACACGATCTTCCCCTGCGGGGTTCTCCGAGAGAAAGATGAAGTCTACATATCCTACGGTGCCGGCGACTACGTGATTGGATTTGGTAGATTAGACCTAGCAGAGCTGGAGAGCGAGCTGGATAAGGGAAGGATTGGTTAGTCTTTAGGGACTCGAGTTCTTTTCGTAGGCGGGTAGTATAGTAGCTTAATGGTTGTGTAGGTGTATGCTGCTAGCAGTTGAAGTGGAGGCATGGTTCTCCTAGGGTATACTGCATCAAGGAAAGCGAGGGAGGCTAGCATAATACTTAAGAGAAGAGAGCCTAGCGAGCCCGTAGTAAGCCATGAGTGCAGTAGTATTATACCTGGGGCTAAAAGTAGAGTGCTCCTGAGTCTTAGCGAGCCTACCAGCCTCTCGTCTAGCAGGGATACCTCCTCAAGGTACACGAAGCGGTGTAGCCTAGCCTTCACTCTAGACACCTCTAGTTGAAAACAGCTCTAACTCTTCTCTTGTAGCCAGTATCCTCGTGAACAACCTCTTATCTCCAGCCTTGAGGAGCCCGTAGCCTGGTGGAGCATTAACCAGCATATCGGCTTCAGTCTCGCTGAGCCTGTATACTGTTTTAACTGTATCCCTACCCTCCGGCTCCTGCCTTAAGATTAACACTGTAGCTGACTGCTCTAGAATACTCCTGCCTTGTGGTGTCCGAGCTAGATCCTCAGCTCTCTGCGTGACATATATGAAGGCTACACCATGCTTTCTCCCTCTTCTAGCAGCATTCTCAACCAGGCTCATCACTGAGGGTGTTTCAGTGAAGAGCCAGGCTTCGTCAATGAATAGAACTGACCTGCGTACTCCAGCGAGCAGTTTATTCGATGCGTAAGCACTCATTAACGCGCTTATAAGTACCTTAAGCCTCTTTGATCTCACGCTTGCTAAGCCGAAGATAGCTGAACCTCCTATTTCAGGGGCTGTGCCTTCATAAACGTAGACGTCTGGAGGTGCTACTGCACCCTCTAGAAGCCTCTTGAGCTGCTTGTTCTCAATGGCTTCTACAAACCCCTCTATACCTCCAGCTAGCTCAGCCTTCAAGAAGAGCTCCTTTCTCAGTAACCCCTGGAGCTTAGGGGGTATAGCGTAGAGCTCTGAGAGCAGGTCTGCAACCTGCCCTAGCTCCAGTACACCTTCAAGCATTAGTTTAACTGGATCCAAGCCTAGCTTCCAGCCCTCCCTGATCTCGATTGCAGTAGCCCTGAGAACCCCTGCTACCCTAGTGTACTCGCTTTCAGGGTCCACGCCCATGTAGACTATGCTGGGATGCTGCTCGCGCAGTCTCTTCAAGAAGATCTTCACGGTCATTGATTTACCTGAACCTGATACACCTAGAATAGTGAAGTTTAAGTTAGGCTTGCTCCACAAGTCTAATACCACGGGTGACTGAGCGCTTGAAACACCGAGGAAGACTCCGCCTTCATCGTTTAACTCCTCGTCTATTAAAGGAAAGAATGGTTTAAGCGAGAATGTATCAGTATACCTCTCCTCTAACTGCAGGGGGAACCCGGGAGCCTTGAAGCTGTAGAGTTGAGGCTGTAGTGGTGGTGCTTCAGCTTCAATACTGTATCCTCTAAGCGTGCTCTCCAAGACTTCTGTTCTCTCTTCCAGTACCTTCGTGCTGGATGCCTTTAGAACTAAGAGCAGGTAGAATACGTAGAGTTCTGCTCCCTCTATAACCCTCGAGGCGAGTTCTCCTGCTAGCTCAACACTAGCCTCCTCCCTCACGCCTATAATCCCCATTCTTCTCCTCCTCAGGGAGTCCGCTATTGAGAGAGCTCTAGCCCTAGGGGTTCTCTCGAATACCAATGCGACTTCATCACAGGCTGCTAGAAGCATGTAGGTGAATCCTTCAGGCAGCTGTAGAGGAAACTTGAATGCTACGTAGACTCGGGCAAGCTCCCCGCTCTCGAGTACTAGGGTCTTGAAGCCTCTTAACCCGGCAACCCCGGGTCTCAAGGGCTCTTCTCTTACAGCATTAAAGAACCTTGAGAGATCAACTTCAATGGGGGCTAGAGCATAGTACTCGTATCTAGCTGTATCAACCTCAAACTCCTTGTACCTGTACCTGCCTGGAATCCTCCTCGCTAATACTACGCCGCTCTTAATCGTGGAGATCACTGCCAGCCACTCGCTGAGAGCTACATCTCTATCACTATCACTGAGGGAGTAGAATGGAATACCCTTCAACCTCCACCACGAATACTTCACTTTAAACACCACTAGCTACTGGGAGGAAGTGTCAAATAACATGCTATACTAGACTACTCTAGCCTCTCAGAGAGAATTCAGGTGTCTGGGAAGCGTGAGAAAGTACCATTGGAGAAGCAGTTCAGAGGAGGAATGACGCCCCATATCCACTAATGCAGCTTTGAGCTCGGCAGGCGTATAGTAGCCTTCGCGCCACCGGGGATGGGGAACCGGCCTCTGCTACCCTAGTAGTACTCCTCATTATTTAACCCCTTAACGAGCATGTAGCATGGTGTTTCACGTGAAGCATAAAATTTCAGCTGACCTACTATTCAACTCTATACCCATCACGATTACACCGGAGCCTCCGCCGGGGATCGGGGAGGCTGTAGCGAGAATACTCAGCTGGATCTACTGGCTTGCATGGGTTGCAGTAGTAGGTGCCGGGGTTTACGGTGTCTTAAAGATAGTGTTAGGTGATGTAGAGGAGGGGAAGAAGCTGGTAGCCGGCTCGATTGCTGGAGCACTACTACTAGCCTTCCTATGGGTCCTAATCTCTACTCTCATAGCTTGAAGAGAGTGCCCTCGGATTGATCTACCGGGTTCTCCCTAGAATTAACACTAGGTTTGAGCCGGCTCTCCTAGGCTACCGCTTCACCTACTGTCTTCTCAATACTGGAGGAAGGCTTCAAGTAATCATTGAGACTAGAATGCCTGAAGTAGTTCTCCAGAAGCTCGCTGTGGTTGAAAGATACGATTTCAGCATTCTGCAGGGGGTTCTCGGGGAGAGGGTACTTGTAGCGGAAGCCAGGCTGGCTGATGAAAGAGACTTCTGGCTCAAGGATACAGTGATTACTGATCCACCCGGCTTGACTGTATCCCTGAAGCCCCCGGTTCTCCTCTGTCTTGGGGCTTCAAGAGATCATGTGCTTGACGCTATTTTCCGCTCGAAGGCCCGTAGCCTGCTGGAAGGCGGGAGCCGTGGTGGCGGGGTTGAGGCACGCTTGATTCTAGAGAGAGCTGGGAGAGGGGTGTGGAGTCTAAGAATAACTATTGCAGCTAGCAGTGAGAGTACTGTAAGTGAGGCTGAAGATGCTGTATCAGCTGCATCATCAACAAGATTAAAGTGGGTTGAGAAGAAGGCTGGCTTCGAGGCTCTACCAGGCTTACTTGAACCCTTTAAGTTCAAATTCCTTGATAAACTCTTCACGAGGAGTATACCTGTTGCATGCGGGAGCGCTATCTACGATTCCATAGTCCTCCCGGATCCAAGCTTCCATCCAGTGGACTTCGCGAGAGGCAGGCTACTCCCGGAGACAGTACCGTTAAGAAGCTCGAGCTCCTTCAGGATAGGGGTGACGCCTTCAGGTAGAGAGGTTAGATTAAGCCTTGGAGACCTTGCTAGACATGTCTACGTGGTGGGGCAGACAGGGAGTGGTAAAACCAGCTTCCTAAAGCTCTTAGTGTACAGGGTTAGAGAGAATAGTAGTGTCGGCATCATAGTAGTAGACCCCCACGGGGATATGTCGAGGGAGCTACACTCGATGATCCCTGAGGCGAGATTCTATGATCCTCTTGAAGCACCATTCGGCTTGAACCCGCTCGACCTGCCCAGGCATAGGGATCGTGAGCATGCTGTGACAGTAGCTATAGACGTACTACTCAGTATATTCGAGGATATCTTGAAGCTCATGGCTACAGCTGTAAACGTCCGCTACCTCCTTAGAGTTGTATTACGGTACCTGTACTCTAAGAGCGACTCGCCTACAATGGCCGACGTCTACAACACTATACTAGAACTCTATGAGGGAAGAAGCAGCCTAGAGGACACGCGGGACGCTGAGTGGAGAAGGCAGGTGGCTGTCCTGAGAAGCATGCAGAGGCAGTCATTGATCTCAGCGCTCTCACGGCTTGAACCCTACGCTAGAGACAAGCTCCTAAGGAAGCTGACGAGCAGGACAACTATAGATATGAGAGATGTCATGAAGCCCGCCTCAGTAACACTCTTCTCTACACCCAAGGCATCCCTCGGGGAGGAGCTCGCCAGGCTAGTAGCGTCAACAATAGTATTGAAAACTTGGTATGAGGTGCTAGCTAGAGCCCGTCTAGGCGAGCCGAGGACACCCGTGCTACTCGTAGTCGACGAGTTCCAGTTGATCTCGGATCTACCAGTCCTAGACACAGTGTTAAGTGAGGCGAGAAAGTACGGGCTGCACCTAGTCATAGCACACCAGCATACAGGCCAGCTACCAGAACACTTAATTCAATCACTACTCACTAATACAGGCGTGAAAGTAGTCTTCCAGGTTGCTGGGGGAGACGCCAGGAGGCTCAGCTCAATAGACGCTGATTATGCTGGGCTCCTCGAGAAGACACTAACCTCTCTACCAGTGGGTACCGCTGTATTAAAGGTTACAGGCCAGCCTAGTGAACCACCACCTCCACCAGTAATAGTTAAACTAGACCGTGTAGAGTAGACTACTTTAAACTACATGGCTTACAACAAGTATTTAGGGTTCTAGGATAGCAATACACCTAGACCCCTAGGGGTTCTACGTCATGAGCGTGGAGTAAGCTGAACTACTACTTAGTCGAGCTAGAAGATACCTGGAGTCAGCTATAAGTAACCTTGCAGATAGAAGGCTTGATGTAGCTGTTGTTGAAGACGAGATTGCTGCCCAGCTAGCCTTGAAAGCCCTGATAGTTAAGTCTGGGTTCGAGCCTCCCCGTAATTATAGGGCAGTATGGAGCTCTAAATATTGACCGCGAGGAAGCAGAGATCACAGTTAATGTAGCGGGGGAGATCCTAGGCATTGTCGAGAGATCTTGGAGAATGGTTGTCTAGACGGCGGTACGTGCTAGGTAGCCGGGAGAGATTATCGTATACTGACGCACATATTTTAAAGGAGGTCATACCAGATGTAGAAGTCTACGTGTTCGGTAGCATACTAGAAGGTTAGAGTTACAGGTGCAAGCGACCTAGACATGCTGGTCGCTATCCCAGGCAATCTTAGTGAGCGCGAAACCCATGTACTTTTATCTAGGATACTAGAGGATAAGCTGGGTAGCATTGCATTCATGATTGATTTACACGTAGTTAGTAAAGAGAGGTTGAGTAAACTACCCTACAGCTGGTGGCTTAAGAAATCCCGTAGAATAGTCTAGAATTCTACCTGCAGCTTCAACCACCTGTTGATAAGAATACAGGATTAAGTAGAATACAGGAGGCTTCATAGAGGTCAGCGTGAAATCCTGCAGGATGCAAGCTTAGAGAGTAGTGGCCTTAGACTTTTCGGAAGGTACCAGTATTCTAGAGAGCTGTAATGTAGTAGCCTGGATTAGTTCTGCCCCCTTTAGTGGTAAATTTTTTTATAAACCCTTGTTAATACTAAATTCTATATCATTAAGTTAGTGCCGGTGTATACGTTATGAAGAGGTATATTAGGAATATACTAATCCTCCTCCTAGTAGCACTAATATTAACGCCTGGAATCCCGTTAAAGACCGGTATTGTGCAAGCTGGAAGTGAGCCGGTGAGCGTTGATGGATTAGGCTTCGACTGGCCTTACTCTTCCTGTCACGCACTAGATTATGCAGGTGACCTGCTAGACTCGTACAGCTCTTATAGTGATAGCCGCGACCTGCTCGCCTGGTACTATCTCGTCGGCTCAAGCTACGTCTTCATGAGAATTGACCTCTTGGACTTAGCCTATGGTGCTGAAGTAGCATCTAGTGGTAGTATAAGTGACGCGTTAAACCTGTACATTCTTATAGGCTGGGCTGGTGCACCGGGATACCAGGAGTGGGTTCCAGACTACGTTAAGTTCAATGGGTATGGAGTTCACCTGTCAGACTATCACTGGGTTCTAGCAATAGCTATATACGGCTCCACCCACTACACAGTCTATGACTACAAGTGGAGTAAGGTGGCTTCAAACAGCGGGCTCCTTGTATCATTCAATAGTCAGTGGGATATTGTTGAAGTCGGGATCCCCAAGACTATACTAGCGAGTTATGGTTGGAGTGATACTACGAGGGTATGGGCGAAGGTTGCATCCACGCTGGTTACTACTAGTGGGGAAAGCATTATATCTGATGTAATGCCTAATACTATTAGCGTGGGGAGTGGTAGAGCTGAGTGGAGTGGAGCATTATTCAGTGATGCAGCCTGCGGTACAGCTAAAGTATCACTAGTACACCACGGCAACCAGCATTTAACAGATAACCGGGCTCTTAACAATCCATCCTCAGTTAACAGCTACGGCTACATTCTCTCTGTGCATGACTACCTCAGTAATAAGACTGGTAGGAGGATCCCTGTAGCCATACATATGAGTGGTACTTTGATCGCCAGCTTCCTGTGGTGGGATCCCCTTTTCATAAGCTACGTGAAGAATATAGTATCAAGGGGTGTTGCCACAGTACTAGGAGGCGTCTGGGCTGAGCATATCACAGCCTACTTCTACGATAACTTCAATGACCCCTCAGCATACTTTACTAAACTGTACACTAAGAGTACTCTAGGATACGACCCAGTAGTAGCATGGGTTCCCGAGAGAACGTGGGATGATGAGAGAACTGGTATAGCTTACACTCTAAGCAAGTATTATCGTGCTGTAATCCTGGATGCGAACACTCATCACGATGAGTGGAGTCCCGGCACTAACCCGTACAAGCCTCACAAGTATGATACCTCGAAGACCGCTGGGAGAACCCTCTACGTGTTCTTCATAGACTGGGATACACAGCAGCTGATACTTGCTAACACTGATGGAGGCCTCCACATAGATTTAAGGAGGAAGTATATCTGGGCTGCAACTAACAGCGACCAGCAAATGGTTTTCGTGTACGCTGATGACTGGGAGAAAGCTGCCGGGGTAGCAGGCTGGGATTCAGGAGGACCCTACAGGTACAATAACTCCTTGACGTGGATAGCCATGCACCCGTGGATCCAGGTGGTGACACCAGATGAAATCGTAGGATGGCTTGACTCCGGCGCGTGGAGCCCTGTAACAGGCTACTACTGCGGTTATGATACCTACAAATTCATTAAGGACTGGGTTCAAGGCTACCCATACGACTACAGGAGGGCTTACGACGGCTGGTACTGGGGTACCTCCGTGGAGAAGAACTTCGCGTGGTATGGTAGCGGGGTTACACAACCAAACTACTATCTACCTGACACGATAATGCCTCTCGGCGATGTATTCGGCTACACCTCCTATAACGGCTCCCCTAACAACACAGTTATCTACAGGCTTCTAGCCCCCGGCGGACTCTTCGATACAACACCTAGAAACGAGATCTGGTGGCTTGCACTTATAACAGCAAACGCCATGCTCTACGAAACAGCCTGGCACGACGACTTCGACTGGGATGGCGATGGCCTCCACGATGCCCCTGGATGGGGTCTCACAATATGGAATCACTTAAGACTCGTCAACGTCCTCTTAACTGCAGCTAAATGGCTTGACGACGTTAGAGCTGGAAAGGTGACTGTTTCATCCTATATAACCGGGGACTTCGACTGGGATGGAAGAAAAGAAGTGGTAATATACAACCAGTATCTATTCGTGTTCATAGATGATAGAGGCGGGGCAGCACCCTATATCTTCATGTACAATAAGACTCTGAACAAGGTGTTTATGGCTGTTGGAGCCCCAATGGTCTACTGGGGAACCACGCGGGATATCTGGTATAGGGATGCGCATGTAGGCTTCTTCGCCGACGACTACTTTACAGCTACAGGTAAAAACTACTATAATGTCTCTTACACTCTAGCTTCAGTCTACCGTGACACTACAGCAAAGAAGGTTGTAGTAAAGCTTAATGCTCCAGACCTCAATAGCGATGGGAAGCCAGACTTCTACAAGTACTACACGCTCTACGATTCCTCAGTAAACCTCTATGTCTCATACCTGGGGACTATTAATGGAACCCTCTACACTGCAGTAGGCTTCTCTGTCGACGTCTACAACAATCTATTCTACGGCAATAAGCTCGTGCAACTCAACAGTCCCTTGAATACTAATACATTTGGCTTCAATAACTCTGTATCAGGGGCTTACGCGTCAATCACTCCAGTACAAGGATTAAAGTGGACTGGTAGCCAGGATCTAGTAAAGTATACAATGCAGTATGTAGTTAAACTTCAAGCAAGCATATCGACTGCAAGCTGGGCTTATGCTAGAGCTACATTCGGCTACAACTAGTTTTTTAATTCTTCCTCCATGAAACCCTCCACTACTACAAGTTAAAGAGGGGCTTGAACCATAGGCTTTCTAGGCCCCGATGAAGCCCCGTCGGGAGACTACCCTCTGATAGGGTGAAGAATCCCCTGGCTGCGAGGGGCGGGAGCACTGAAGAAGGTAAGAGATAAATAATCCTCTACTACATGCTGTTAGAGTGGTGCCGGGGTGCCCGAGCGGCCTAAGGGGGTGGGCTCGAGGCTTTAAGAGGATTAAGGAGTGCTCCGGCTCTACTGTGGGAGACCCACTGCCCCGGAAGGGGTACGCGGGTTCGAATCCCGCCCCCGGCGCTGCTAATCATCTATGGTTCTACCGTGAAGTATAGTCTCTTCTTGTTCTTTCCTTTATTCTCGACTCTCAGCAACTTGATTACTCCTATCTCTCCTGTGTTTTTAACGTGGGGTCCTCCATCAGCTTGAATGTCAACGCCGGGTATCTCCACGATCCTCAGCTTCTCAATGCTAGGCGGCATTCTTGCAGCGAGCTTCACTATGCCTGGTATCTTCAAGGCTTCCTCTCTCGGCAGCCAGTATACTTTCACCTCTATGTTTTCTGCTACCACCTTGTTTGCTTTAGCGATAGCCTCCTCGAAGACCTCCCGCTTGAACTCCTCTAGGCTGTAATCGTCGTAGGCGTATTCAGGAGTTATGTTGCCACCTGTGATCAGCGCCCCGTAATCCCTGTACATTACTGCTGAGAGTATGTGGGCTGCTGTGTGAAGCCTCATCAACCTGTACCTTCTCTCCCAGTCCAGCTGTAGCTTAACCTTTAGGCCTGGGGCTAGCTGTGATGGATCATCTACTTCATGTGCTACATCCCCAGTCTCCTTATCGTAGTAGACGCTTACAACCCTCAGGCTCCTACCCCCTGCAATAATGAATCCTGTATCGTTTTCAACACCGCCGCTCCGAGGGTGGAATATAGTTTTATCTAGGAAGACTTTGCTCCCGGTAACACTCTTCACAACTGCCTCATACTCCTTGATGTAGGAGTCGTACTGGTATACAAGCTCAGTCAAACCCGCCACCTCCATAGGGTATCGGCTGAAGGAATTAATAATGTTTAAGGTAGCCGGGCGGGGATTCGAACCCCGGTCTCGGGGTTTCCTCCCGTGTAAGGACCAAAGCCCCGCATCCTTGGCCGCTAGACGACCCGGCTACCTTCCAAGATATATTTCTTAGCGTGTTTTGGTGTTTTAAACGCTATTCTCTGTGTGAAGAGTGGAGTAGTGTTTTATAGGTCACCGTCTCGCTATTCTAGTTTTCATTAATGCTATTCCCTCAGCATGGTCTACTATGCGTTCTACATGCCTTAGCACTAGGAGGGCTACTGCATCAGTGTTCTCTACGAGGGGAGTTGACGATATCTTCTCAAGCTGGTTTAAGTAGAGTTTATCTGACTCTTCTCCAAGCCTTCTTAAACTATCAATACATGTAGTGCAATCCTCGAAGTAGACTCTATAAGCGTTTTCAGCTGCTTCAACTGCTATTCTTAAGGCTGGCTCAACAATACTCTTCAACCTCGGCGTAGAGAGGCTTACACCCTTTACGTCAGCTATGTATATCTCTCTAGCGTACCTCGCGAACCTGTAGACATCGTAGGTTAAGTAGAGCAGGTTACTCGCTTCTACGAGACTAGGGCCCAGCGGCTGTACTCTAGCAATATAGACTAGAATACTGTTAATGAGCTGATCACGGGTAACCATGAGTAGCTCGCCTTTCTCCTGGAATATTCTTCCAATTTCTCTCCTCACTTCATCTCCAGGCTCGAGTAGCATGGCGAGATCTCTGAGCAGGCTTAGAGCTTCAAGGTAGAGGCGGGCTACCTGGTTTCTAAGACTAGTTAGATCATAGCTCATGCTACCACGCTCCCTCAAGGAGCTTAACTGTCACCTCGTGCCTCGGGTGGAGGGTGACATCTTCAACCGGCCCCTCCTCGACGACTCTACCATCGAATAGAATGTATATGTAGTCGCCGACTCTAACAGCCTGATGGGGCATGTGGGTCACCATGATCACTGTGGTTTCATTCCGCAGTTCTCTTAAGCTCTCCTCGATCTTAATAGTGTTAACTGGGTCTATGTTAGCTGTCGGCTCATCGAGCAGGAGGATCTCGGGGTGAAGAGCTAGAGCTCTAGCCATGCAGAGCCTCTGCTTCTGCCCCCCGCTCAGTATTGTGGGAGGCTTATCCAGTCTATCCTTGACTTCATCCCAGAGCATCACCTTCTCTAGAGCCCACTTCACAAGCTTCTCTAGATCCCTTCTTCCTCTTGCAACCCCGTTTACTCTTGCTGGTAGAGCTACATTATCGAATATGCTTAGATTAGGGAAGGGTGTTGGCTCCTGCTGAACTAACACTACATGCCTCCTCAGCTCGTAGGGATCCCACTCGTATAAATCCCTCCCTAATACTACTACGCTACCGGATACTTCTGCCTCAGGATTCACATCTATCAGTCTATTCAGTACTCTGAGTAGAGTAGACTTGCCAGAGCCGCTTGGACCCATCACGACTGATATAGTATTGCGTTTAATGCTCATTGAAACCCCGTTTAAAACTGTCTTCCCATCGAATTTAACAACAAGGTTCTTTACTTCAACTATGTAAGCCGACACTACTTCCTCACCTCCCTCATAGAGACCTCGATGATTAGTGCAGCTATTAGAACAATCACCATGAGAACCAGTGTTGCAGCCCATGCTACCTCATGGTAGCTTCTGTAAGGGGTTCTAGCATAATTGAATATTAGGAGGGAGATAGCATTACCCGGTTGATCAATACCCTTGAAGACTGCATTCGTGAGGAAGCCGATTGTAAAGAGGAGGGGGGCTGTCTCCCCTATAGCTCTAATGAATGTCACCAGGACTCCCGAGGCTATCTGCTTGCCGGCTATACCGAGATAGATGTACCTGAATACATGGATTCTCTTGAAGCCTAGTGAGAGAGCTGCCTCCCTATACCTTTCCTCAACACTCCTTAATGCTGTTGAAAGATAGTAGTGGGCTGTAGGGAGGACTGCAATGAAGAGTGCTATAGCTCCTGCTAGAATGCTCGGGCGCCTCATCCATACAACTATTACCATGTAAACGAACATTGAGACAATGATTGTCGGGATACCATTGTAAGCTCTTATAACAGACTCAATGAGCTTAGAGGTCTTCGAGAACATGTATTCACGAGTAAAGAAAGATGTAAAGAACGCTAGTACTACTGCTAGAGCCACCGCTATACTCGACGAGAGCAGTGTCCCCACGAGTGCTGGAGCAATACCTCCACCCTCCTCCAGGGGGGTTGGAGGAAGGTCTGTGAGGAATGAAACACCCCTCTCCAGTAGAACGGGTAGTCCTTTAACCACTGTACTGTAGAGCAGGGAGAATAATACTAGAAGGCCTAGGGATCCTGCTGCAGCCACCAGGGTTAACATCAATCTATCTAAGATGAATCTGAGTCTTCTAGCCATAGATTACACCCTGCCACTTGTTAATCAAGGAGACACCAATGTAGCTGAAGATTAACGCGAGGATCATTACTAGTAGTACACCAGAGTAGAGTGCTTGAAACGCGCCCGGGTAGAGGAAGGAGCTCTCAAACTGGTTTACAACCCATGATGAAATAGTTGAACCAGGGTTGAAGAGGCAGGGGGATAGCAGGTACGCGTTGCCAATAGTTAAGGTGACTATTGTTGTCTCTCCTAGAGCCCTGCTGAGAGATAAGAGTACTGAGGCAACAATAATGGGCTTCATGACACCGAGGAGAAGCCTGTAGGCTTCAAACCTATAGAATCCAAGAGAGTAGGCTGCTTCAAGATACTTAACGGGGAGCGCACGGTAGCCTTCAATCAGGAGGGATGAAGCAAACGGGATTATCGAGAACCCTAAGACTACCCCGGCTGTCAGAATACTCTGGCCGCTTAAAGGCTCACAGGAGAACAACGGTAGGAAGCCGAGGTAGCTGTACAGCGGGCTGTAAACCTGGCTTCTCAGAAACTCTGCTACAATAGTGCTGCCCCACAGCCCGTAGATTACTGTGGGGATTGAACCCATGACCTCGACAAGCCTGTGAAGGATCCTCGAGGCAGATTTAGGTAGGAGATCCCCGATGAGAAACATCAAGGATACTGAGATAGGGGTTGCAATAATAGCTGAAATAAAACTTGAGATTAGTGTTCCAGCTAGAGCTGGAAGTAAACCATACGACTGGGAGGGTGGATCCCATACCACCCCTAGGATTAGGTTAACTCCGTAGGATTTGAATGCATCTAGAGATATAAGGAGGACGTGGAGGGTTAGGAGAGCGAGTATTATGAGAGGGATGAGAGAAGGGGTTAAAAGAATGTAGAAGAAGCTCTTATCTCTCCTAAATCTCAGCCACCAGTCTTCTCTAGTATCTCTGCAGCCTTTAAGCCTAGGCTTACTATTCTATCGGGGAGCGGGTAGTATCCTGGGAGAAGATACTGCTGACCCTTGGTTACAATGAATCTGATGAAGTCTGCTAGAGCTTTAGCTACTAGTGGATCATCGTATTTAGCGTAGAGTACCATGTGGGAGAATGCTGCTATAGGATAGGAGTTAGAGCCAGGTGCGTCTAGAGCTACATCGAGATCCATGCTGAAGTCGTCTAACGGGGAGTCTGGCAGCTTGCTTACAGCGTTCTCGAGGGCTGAGAGAACTGATTCACGAGTTGGAAGCGTGTAGTATCCATCCCTATTCATTAGCTTTGCTATAGGCATGTTTACTGCTAAAGCATACCCTGTTTCAACGTAGCCTATGGAGTAAGGGGTTTGCTGTATTAGCTGGGCTACACCCTCATTACCCTTACCACCTAGCCCTCTGCCAAGCTTGTCCACCGGCCAGTCTACTGTGAAGCCGACGAGATCAGACCCCCATATACTAGGAGCGACTTTATGCAGGTAGCCTGTGAAGATCCTTGTGGTCCCGCTGGAGTCTGTTCTATGAACTACAACTATATCCTTATCTGGGAGGAGGCTTGCTACCTCAGGGTTTACTCTCTTAATTCTCTCATCACTCCACTTTGAGATCTCACCCTTGTATATTAAGGCTAGTAGCTCGCCTGTCAAGTTAAGGTGAATGTTCTTCGGTAGCTCCGGTATATTGTAGGATATTGCTATTGCTCCTATGACTACTGGTATCTGGAGTATTTTACCCTGGTATTCAAGGTAGAGGTCTCTCTCTAAGGGCGGGTCGCTGAATGCGAATAGAACAGTTTTATTGAAGAGCATTGCTCTACCAGCACCACTCCCAACAGGATTATACTCTACTGTAATCCCGGTCTCCATGCTGAATCTCTTAGCCCACTCAAGCACCTGGGGGGCTGGGAATGTTGCTCCAGCCCCGTTAATCACTATTGACTGCTGGGTTGAACCTGGTGAGAATAGTGGGAGGAGGAGGTATAGTGCTAGAGCTATAGTAGCTACTGCTACAACTACAACTGCGATCTGAAGCACGGGTTTCTCCATAACATGCACCATGCTGGCTGAATGAACTTTACTGATTAAATACACGGTGTAGGGGTATGGTCGTACTGTAAGAGCATTCTTAAACCGTATATGTGATACGTACCAGTAGAATGGTGTCGTGGAGTGTACAGGAGGAGACTCCAGAAGATGGGGGCTGCATCGCTAGGGGTATCCCTGCCGAAGAAGTGGCTGCGCTACCACGGCTTGAAGAGAGGAGATGAAGTAGAAGTTGAAGTAGCTGAAGACTACACGTTGATCGTAAGGCCGTCTACTACTAGAAAGCCTGTTCAGCAGAGCTGCTTTACAGTAGACTACGAGGGCATAGGGTTTAACGAGGCATTCCTGAAGCTGGTGTCACTCTACGTTAATGGAGTAGACTTGATTAGAGTTAAATGCGGGTTGAAGTGCAGTGAGTTCAGGGAGAGAGTGTACAGGGTTCTCGAGTCAAGCTTAATCGGCTTAGAGGTCATCGAGGAGGGGGAAGGCTATATAACCTTCGCCTGCCTGGTTGACGTGGCATCACTACCCTTAATCGAGGCTGTTAGAAAGATGAGTAGGGCTCTACCATTATTCATAAGGGAGGTTGAAGAATCCATTAGAAGCAGGCTGGCTCTCGACGTAGAGGAGAGGGATGGATTAATCGACAAGCTATACCTCTACTCTATTAGGCAGTTGAATATGGTTATGCAGGGCAGGCTACCACTAGATAAAACCGGGTTGAAGTCTCTTAGCGAAGCCCTCTCTATTGCAAGCACGCTTAAAACTCTTGAGAGAATAGGCGACCACATAGTCCAGTTATACTACTGGTCTAGGGGTAGGAGTGCAGGCGAGCTGGAGAGTGTTGAAGGCTTCATGGAGAGGATCCGTGAAGCCATGATTAATATTCTCAGCGAGTACACTAGTATACTCGAGGATCCAGGCAGGCCTCTCAGCGTGGAGGAATCCATATTGAAGCTAAGGAGCCTGGAGGAGGAGTTGAAGAGCAGGGATATTGATGCAAGCGCGGTAGTACACTTGATGCGTATAATCGCGTATCTAACAGATATTGTTGAGGCTGCAATGGATATAGTAGTGAGTAGAAGCGTGAGATCCTCGAAGTGTGGCGACTAGCCTACTGCCAGCATGGCTACCAGTCCTACGAGAGAAGCAAAGACGTATGCTACTGAAAGCGAGATTGCTACAGCTAGTAGAGTCCACTTTAAGCTCCTTGTCTCAGAGTATATTGTCGCGATAGTTGCAAGGCAGGGCACGTAGAGGGTCACGAAGACTGCTAGAGATAGTAGCTGGGGGTCGCTTAACCCTATTAAAGCCATTGCATCCCTCATAGTGTCAGAGCCTGTTGCTATAAGCATAGCTGAAACCACGAGCTCTTTAGCGATGAAGCCTACTATGACTGCTAGAGAGGCTATCCAGGCGCTAGCCCCCGTAATCCCCAAGGGGGCTACAATTACTTCAATGCTTCTCGAGAGCTGTGCAGCAATACTCGTATTGATATCCTCAGTGTACTCTAAGCTAGGCGTAAAGTACATTAGGAACCAGAATACTATGCTGGCAGTGAAGATTATGAAGCCAGCTTTCCTCAGGAAATGCTTGACTGTGGCAGCTGTCTTCCAGTAGACTACTCTAGCTAGAGGCTTGTGGAGGGCTGGAACCTCCATTAGTAGCTGCGGCTCCCTCTCACCACTCCTGCTGAGCTTGTAGAGAGCATAGTTTACTAGGATGAAGGCTGCTATAGCAAGGATGTATGAGGCTGCTATTATAAGACCTGAGAAGAACCTGGTGACAGCGGCTGTGAAGGCTAGTAGAACAACTAGTCTAGCCTGGCAGGGTATGAATGAAAGCGTGAGTATTAATCTAAGCCTCTCAAGACTATTCGGGTTGGTTCTAGTAGCCATTATAGCTGGCACGTTACACCCGAAGCCCAGCATGAATGGGAAGAATGCATGCCCGCTGGCACCGATCTTCGAGAAGAGGCTGTGGGAGGCTACTGCCAGCCTTGGTGCAAGCCCGCTGTCCTCTATGACCACCTGGATTAAGACTACTATTAGAATTAAAGGCAGGAATACTAGTATGCCGGCAACTCCGCCTACAACCCCGTCAGCTATGAAACTGTAGAGTGCAGGATTAGAGTCTCGTAGAGGCTCCAGGATACCTGTGAGCAGGCTGAACCCTTTATCTATCAAGCCGCTTAGAGAGTACTCTTCAACAAGTGCTGCAGCATTCTCTAAGCCTAGAGATGAAAGTATGACGTTTAAGGGGAACCCTGTATTCAACGCGAATACAGCTGTGAATACTAGGAGGTATAATCCAACAGCTACAGTTAACCCTACTACAGGCTTGTAGAGGAGGGAGGGTGCTGGAGAAGCCTTGATTTTAGCCTTCGCTATATGCTTTGAAGCAATGCTTTCAATGAACTTGAAGCGGGCTTCCGTGATCTTCTCAGCTGGATCACCTACCAGCCTGTTGACTTCCTCGAGGATATCCTCAATAGCTTTAATGGAGTCTGATGGCAGAGCCTGCTTAACCTGCTCCCATAGTACTCTATCGCCTTCGAGAAGCCTTAGTGCAACCCATCTAGCAGGATACTCTAGTTTAGTCTTAGAGAGAATATCTTCTATAGCAGTAATGTACTCGTTGAGCAGGCCGTAGTCTACTCTCAACGGCTCTCTAACTCCACTTGAAGCTCTAACTATGGTTTCCAGTAGCTCCTCAGCCTCGAATTCTCCTGCTATGGATACAGGTACAACAGGTACTCCCAGCTCTCTAGCCAGCCCCTCGTAGTTTACATGAATCCCCTTCCCGTGAGCTAAGTCTGTCTTAGAGAATACTATTACTACTCTGCCTGTTAGCTCTAGAACCTGGACTGCCAGGTTCATTGTTCTCTCAGGTATCGTCGAGTCAACTATAACTACTACTACATCAGGCTTCTCGAGTAGCAGGGCTTCCCTGGCGACAAGCTCCTCTTGTGTTAGCGTTGTGAAACCGTATATTCCCGGTAGATCATAGATTACAATCCTGTAATCCCTGTAGGATACTTCACCCTTATGGACTACAACAGTTTTACCAGGCCAGTTGCCTACCTCAACATGGGCTTTTGTAAGAGTATTGAATAAACTCGACTTACCTACATTAGGCTGCCCTAGGAGTAGAACTTTGATTGTCTTAGGCACTACTCTCACCTTTAACAGGTTCTACTATGATCCTCCGGGCTAGTCCTCTTCCTACTACAACCTCCGAGCTGTTTACAGATATTACTACCGGCCCCCTCCCCTCATTGTAGACTACTTCAACTACCACCCCTGTGTAAACGCCTAGCTGGTAGAGCCTGTAAACCCACCCCCCGTGGTGGGCTATATCCACTATTCTCACCTTCGAGCCTGGCGGTACTTCATCTAGCGTCACATCCCCCCCCTCTATAGGAATGTTAGGTAAGCCTAACACCCTCTCAATAGTTTTAAAATTTTAATCAGGGTTAATAAGCCTGTGGAGATGAATACTCCTGCTGTTCTACAGTAGTGTAGTTAATAGGGTTTACTTTAATCCTTAAGGTTGTCGAGGCTTACTCGAGTGGTTTGCAGCGTGGTGTCAGCTTTGACTAGTATTGTCGAGCCGAGTGCTCTGGCTTCATGCGTGAAGAATGCTTCATGCAGCAGGGAGGTTGTCGAGTGGTTTAAAGGCGGGTTCTCTCAGAGTTATTCTTCAAGAGTATTCCAGGATGCTGTAAGATCACTCTGTAGTATTAAGCCTCTAGTAGGCTTAGAGGAGTACGCTGGCTTCATTAAGCGTGTCACTCTAGGGGTTGATGCTAGAAGAGTGATTGGAGAGCTTGAATTAATGATTTCATCTAGTATTGAAGGAGATCCAAGCCTGGCTTCCTGCGGTATAGTAGTGCTAGAATCTCTTGCCGAAGCGGGATTTCATGAGGGTGTCTACACGGCTCTCAGCAGGCTTGTCGTGAAGATGCTTTCAGGGAAGCCTGACTCCAGGGTCACTGACTTCTTAAAGGATGTTGTGAGAGGCCCTCTTCAAGCACTACCTCCAGTGTTCTCCTCAAGGATTCTCAGAGTGCTCGCGAATGCTAGAGGTGCTGGATGGCTACCTGTTAAAGTTGAAGCTATTAAAGAATTATCTCTCAACGAGGATTCAGGGAGTCTTCTACACGCTGAGTTCACTGAGGCTTTACTCAACCTCTTCAATAGTGCTCTCGACGAGCTACCTGCTTTAAGCCTGGATGAAGCTGCATCATACTACGCTGAGCTAGCTACAGCTTTCACGCACTTATACAAGAAGTGTCTTTCAGCACACCCCTTAGACTACTGTAGTAGTATTCTAAGCAGGGTTTCAGAGAGACTTGCAGCTATCGGTGGTAGACTGAACATTATAGTCTACTTCGACTCCCCGGGATAGGATTCACTGGTAAGTGACGTGAATACACTGATAACAGCTTCTCTCAGGGAGCCTAGTTTAACGCCTACTAGAAGTACTCCTCTCAGCTTCTCGAAGACGCTGTTAATGCAGTCTACGCTCCCGCAGCCTTTTAAAGCCTCCTCGAGTTCTTCGACTGCTTCACTAGGGTAGGCGAAGAAGTCCCCTGAGATCTCCACGTGCTTTATGACTCCTCCTTCAACTTCTACTTCAACATCAAGAGTCTTCTCTTCTCTAATAGTCCTCCTAGCCTTCAATACTCTACCTCACCTCTTGTAAATCCACTCTCTACTCTTATACTTAGCTGAGAGTTCTTCAGCTAGCTTTAACTCATCCTCACTGTACTCGTCGAAGTATACCTCAGCGTTTAAGGCTCTAGTGAAGCCTTTGAGTAGTGCTTCTACAACCTCCTCTCTACCTACATCCCTGGAGAGAGCTTCTCTGAGCGTTATAACTCTCTCCCTTATACTTGAGACTCCTTTAGCTTCAAGCTTTACTCTAGGTGCTCTGAGAACTCTAGCAGCTTCATCGAGGTCTGTAGCGTACATTAGCGTCCCGTGCTGTAGTAGAAATCCTTTTCGGCGTGCCTGCGCGCTACCAGATATCTTTCTTCCTTTTACTACTACATCGTTGACTGGCATGAAGGATGCTTCGCCGCCTAGAATTCTTATAGCTTCTACTATCCCACCACATATAATCCTGTAGCTTTCTGCGACATCACTTAGTACTCCTGTAGCTGGGAGGACTACACTGTATGTTACCTCGCCGTTTGAATCATGGTAGACTGAGCCGCCCCCGCTAATCCTCCTCGTCACATCAATGCCGTGTGAGGTAGCGTAGTCTACATCCACGGATTCACTAATCTTCTGGAAGTAGCCTATGGTGGCAGCTGAAGGCTTGAAAACGTAGAGTCTAAGAGTATCTGGTACTCTACCCTCTACCCTGAGGTTTAAGACTGCTTCATCCATACCCATATTCCAGTACGCGCTTGAGCCTTCAGTGTCAACTATGACTCTAAGCTTCAAGGCTTGAAGCCCCTGATCCACGTGTTAATAGCCTCCACCACTATAAAACTGTTATAGTACTGGTGGAGTATATGCTTATCAGGGCCTCGATAGGTACTCTCGCTAAGCTAGGCCTTCAATCTGTTAAAAGCATGGAGGAGCCTTTCACAGCATACTTCCTCCAGTACTCTAAGACAGGATGCCTGGGAGGCTGCCTCTACTGCACTCAATCATGGAGGTTCTTCAAGGGTGACTGGCTGGGTAAGATGGTGTGGCCGAGTGTTGAGTTGAGTGAAGTACTAGCAGCGTGGAGGGATGTATTCGAGAGAATATGCTTTCAGACAGTAATCAAGGAGAAGTTTATTGAGGAGGCCGTGGAGTTCGTGAGAGCTATTAGAGGTGTTTCAAGCAGGCCTCTATCTCTTGCTATAACCCCTGTCCCCGCAGGCATCCTAGAGGAGTTTAAGAGGCTGGGAGTTGACACGCTGGGAGTAGGCTTGGATACTCTGACAGAAGAGTTATTCGTGAAGTGGGGTAAACCGTACACTTGGAGCTTGTACTGGAGGTTTATTGAGAGTGGTGTCAGAGTGTTTGGGAGGGGCAACGTCTACGTGCACGTGATAGCAGGGCTAGGGGAGAGCTTGAAGGAGGCTCTTGAAACACTAGTGAAAATATACTCTACTGGAGCCCGTGTAGCACTATTCAACTACTTTGATCCAGCTTCCAGGAGGAGTATTGATAAAGGATACTACAGGATCCTCCAGATCGCGGTTGAACTACTTGAGAGCGGTGAGAACCCGCTGGAGTACATTGATGTAGACTCACATAGATTCAGGAGGAAGCCGAGAGTAGACTTCTATAGAGACCTCCAGACCCGCGGCTGCCCTGGATGCAATAGACCATTCTACACTGAGCTCCCTAGCTCCATATACAACTATCCTTCTCTAAGCCTCCTGAGAGAGCAGTGGGGGAGGGTGAGAGAGGAGCTTGAGAGTATAGGTGTTAGAGCTTGAAGTACTTTATCCATGCTGTAAAGTTCACCTCAGTATCTATAACAGGCTCAGCTTGCTGGCTTAACTGCAGGTTCTGCAGGGGCAGGTATCTCAGGCACATGACTCCCCTGCCAAGGGAGAGAGTTCTTGAAGTACTAGGAGAACTCTACGAGCAGGGGGTTAGAGGAGTACTAGTGAGTGGTGGTTTCACTAGGAGCGGAGTGCTACCTGTAGAAGAATTTATTGAGTCTTTAAGAGAAGCTAAGAGGAGGTATGGCTTCGTCTTCAACATTCACCCCGGGCTCCAGAGGAGTAGAGAGGTACTAGGGAGGCTTAGAGAAGTAGTCGATGTTGTAGACTACGAGTTCACGCTAAGCGATTACATCGCAAAGTACATTAGAGGGCTACCCTTCAATACCTCAGTGTACAGTGAGGTATTAGAGCTAATGGTTGAAGAAGGATTACACGTAGTCCCCCACCTCTACCTGTGGCATCCAGGCTTCACGATAGAGGTCTTCAAGAAGGAGTTGAAGACTGTGGAAGACTACGGGCTGGAGGAAGCTACACTCCTAGTATACATACCTGAATCAAAGCTAGTAGGAGAGCCGCCGGCATCTATTCTAGTAGAGAACTTGAGGGAGGCTAGAAGAGTGTTTAATGGAAGATTATATCTTGGATGCATGAGGCCTCATGGAGTTAAAAGAGAGCTGGATACAGTGGCTGTTAGAGAAGGATTAGTTGAGAGAGTAGCTAACCCACACCCCAGCCTACTCAACGAGGACTCCGAGCTCTACGATGCATGCTGCTCTATACCAGGCCACCTCCTCGAGAACTTTAGAGTTAAAGCAGCTCGAAGCCACGGCAACCACAGCTTAAAAGCTGAGAGCATGGGAGGCTAGCTTATACTTCAGCATAATCCTGCTACAGATGCTATTCTAGGAGGATGTAGGTGGGCTTACATTATAAGATTAGATTTATAAGTTTATAGAGTTCTAGATAAGCTATGTGGGGGTTAAATGTGACTATTGAAGACATTATCATATGGATTGGAACAAATATCCTTCAGAATCCAGCTATACTCCTAGGCCTAGTAGCCTTAATCGGCCTATCCCTCCAGAAGAAGCCGTTCAATGAGATTGTAAGCGGGACTATTAAAGTCATGATTGGAGTAGTCTTAATGCTGGCTGGAGCAGGCTTATTCGTCAACGAGCTCGTGAACTTCCAGAACATCGTGTATGCTGCAACCGGTGCATCCCCGCAGTACCCACCTAACTACGTGCCTATGAACACGCTGATAAGTACCTACGGTAGCTATGCTGTCACAGTAATGACTCTCGGATTCATTCTCCACTTAATAATCGTGAGGCTTATACCTGTATTCCGCCACGTCTACTTAACAGGGCATTTAATGTGGTGGGTTTCACTGCTAGTTGTTGCAACTATTCTAACAGTGAACCCCAAGGCATCTATGTGGCAGGTTGTCTTAATAGGCTCTATTGTAATGGCGTTATACTGGACAATACAGCCTAAGTACATGCATGGTGCTATGAAGACTCTAACAGGTTCAGAGGAGATAGGCTACGCGCATACATCTTCTCTAGTCGCGTGGATAGGATTCAAGGTTGGAAAGTATATTGGTAGACCCGAGGAGAGTACTGAGGAGTTGAAGATACCTGAATCTATATCGTTCTTCAAGGACTACTCTATTAGCACTGCGATAATTCTAGGGTTGATAATGGTTATCGCGTCAATCATAGGCTTATTCAAGGCTCCGGAGACTGTGGCAGGGTTAACGGGAGGCTTGAACCCTATAGTATGGGCTATAATAAGAGGATTATACTTTGCTGCAGCCATAGTCGTCCTGCTCACAGGAGTAAAAATATTTGTTGGCGAGATAATCCCAGCGTTCAAGGGTATATCTGAAAAAGTGATTCCGGGAGCTATACCAGCAGTAGACTGCCCGGTAGTCTTCCCCTACGCTCCTACAGCTGTTATCATCGGCTTCATCAGCGGCCTCATAGTATTCCTAGTGATGATGGCTGTATTCATGTGGACTGGCTTCTCAGTAATAGTTCCACCAATGATAATGCTGTTCTTCCCTGGTGGTGCTGCAGCTGTCTTCGGGAATAAGACTGGCGGGTGGAAGGGAGCTGTATTCGCTGGAGCATTAAATGGCTTTATACTAGCAATAGGGCAGGCTCTAGGATTAAAGGTCTTAACGTACGGGCCTGAGCTGGCTACACTAGGAGACCCAGACTGGTATGCAATAGTGTTAATACTAATGTTGATCTTAAAGCCTATCTTCGGCTCGTAGCTGCGGGAACCCTATAATATTGTTTTTTAGTTCCCTAATCCATATGATTTAGCTGGTGGTTCCTCGTGAAGTACTTGTTGAACAGGCCTCTCAAGGTTTTAACTGTATGCGGGGTAGGACAGGGTAGCTCACTGATCATGAGGATGTTTGTAGAAGATGTGTTGAGAGAGCTGAAGATACCTGCTAAAGTAGAGCACTCAGAGCTAGTTAGTGCTAAGAGTAGTGATGCTGATGTCATAGTAGCCTCAGTTCTCCACGTAAGCGAGCTTAAAGGCTCAGGGAAAATAGTTGTCGGGTTGAAGAACCTGGTGGATAAGAAGGAGATTAGAGAGAAACTCCTCCAGGCACTCCTAGAAAAAGGCATTATTGCATTGTAGGCTAAGGGTTTAAGCGGTGGGGTTCCGTGGACTGGCTGACGCTAGAAGATATACTTGTAGATGTTGAAGTCGGAGGCTGGGAGGAGGCTGTCCGAGTAGCCGGGGGAATCCTGTATAAGAGGGGGAGGATTGAGGAGAAGTATATTGACGCCATGATTAATACTGTTAGAGAGCTAGGCCCCTACGCTGTTATAGCTCCAGGTGTAGCACTACCACACGCAAGACCTGAGGATGGTGCTTTGAAGCCTGGCTTCAGTATTGTTGTCTTGAGAAAGCCTGTTAACTTCGGGTCTCCTAACGACCCGGTTAAAGTAGTTATAGCTTTCGCTTCACCCGACAAGAAGTCTCATCTACAAGCCCTCCAAGTGATCGCAGAGCTACTGTCCAACGAGGAAGCCCGCTCAGCATTAATGTCTGCTAGAGACCCCCGTGATATTCTAGCTGTAGTAGAATGCTTCACGCCTCGGGATGTAAGCGGGTAGCGTGAACTCTGCTATTTTATAGGGTGTAAGCCGCCTTGTCACGCGTGTGAGCCTACTGGTGGGCTTGCATGATACTAGAGGAACTATACCTTACAGTCTCCTCTCTAATTAAGAGGATTGTAGAGGAGGAGAAGGAGAGTATTGAGAGAGCCGCGGAGCTTCTAGCCAGCTCCCTTGAAAGAGGCGGAGTACTCCACGTGGTTGGAGCAGGGCATTCAGCAATAATTGGAGAAGAGCTCTCTTATAGGGCTGGAGGACTAGTCCCCGTAAACCCACTGGTTAACACTGATATAAACGTGTATCACGGTGCATTCAAGTCTACTAGCATGGAGCATGTTGAAGGGTATGCTGAAGTAGTCTTAAAGCACATGGGTGTTAGAGAAGGAGATGTAGTTCTAGTAGTCTCGAATTCAGGGGTTAACACGTTCCCAGTGGAGGCTGCCTTGAAAGCTAGATCCATGGGGTGTCCTGTAATAGCTGTGACTTCAGTCGAGTACTCGAAGAGCCTGCCCCCTAGAAACAAGTATGGTAGGAGGCTCTACGAGGTTGCTGATGTTGTTGTAGACAATAAGGTTCCTCGAGGAGATGCAGTACTAGAGGTGCCTGGCCTCAAGGTAAAAGTGTTCCCTGTCTCCACGATACTCTCAGCTTTTATAGCTCACGCTATCACGGCACTAGCTGTAGGGAAGCTTGCTGAGAGAGGAGTTGAGCCACCTGTATTCATGAGCTCGCATCTACCCGGCGCCCAGGAGCATAATATTAGGGTAGTTGAGAGATACAGAGATAGACTTAGATACCTGTAGGCGGGCTGGGATGAGCAAGCTAGTTTTAACTAATGCTAGAGTTGTAACACCATTCGAGGAGATCTATCCTGGGACAGTTGAAGTAGAAGGAGGAGTAGTTAGGAGAGTCTACGCTGGGAGGAATCCCGGCGGCGAGAACCTTGAGGGTAGGATACTAGCACCAGGCTTTATTGATATACACACTCATGGGATTAAAGGGTATGATATCACGAATAGTGCTCTAGAAGGCTTGGTTGAGAGAGTAGAGGAGACGCTAGCAGAGTTGAGTAGAGCCTACGCTACTCACGGCGTGGCTAGATTCCTCCCTACTACTGTGACAGCATCCCGTGAAACCCTTCTCACAGCTGCTAGAGGTGTTGCTAGATTTATCGAATCCCAGAGGAGTAGGATTGAAGGAGCTTTAGTTGAAGGATTACACTTAGAGGGACCATACTTAAGCAGGGAGAGAGCTGGAGCCCAGAACCCCGAGTTTCTTCGGCCCCCGAGTATTAGTGAGCTGAGAGAGTACTGGGAGGCATCTAAGGGTAGCTTGAAAACTATAACAATTGCCCCTGAGCTTGAAGGAGCATTAGAGTTCATAGAGTATGCTAGAAGCCTCGGGGTTTACGTTTCAATAGGTCATACTAACGCGTCATTCGAGGAGGCTAAGGCAGCTATAATAGCTGGAGCTAATAGGGCTACACACCTCTATAATGGGATGAGGCCAGTGCACCATAGAGAGCCTGGTGTTATAGTCGCACTCTTAGAGAGCCCTCAAGTATACTTGGAGCTTATATGCGACTTCATACACGTCTCGCCCAGGATGATTGAGTTCACGATAAGACATGCTGGTGTGGAGAGGATTGTAGCTGTCACAGACTCTATTGCAGCTACAGACCTCCCGGATGGAAGGTACACGCTTGGAGGCTTAGAGATTATTGTTGAAGGTGGTGTTAGCAGGCTGAAGGATGGAACACTCGCAGGGAGTACTCTCACAATGGATAAAGCTTTGAGAAACCTAGTTAAGCTAGGAGTCCCGTTGAAGGATGCTGTGAGAATGCTAACCTATAATCCTGCTTCAGCTGTAGGGCTACGTAATACTGGTGCAATTATACCCGGCTTCTCAGCTGACCTGGTAGTATTAGATGAAGACTTGAATGTTGAATCCCTGTATGTTCAAGGCGTGAGAGTACTATAGTAGGCTGGTGGGGTTCGTGGAGAGGAGGCTTAAAGGGATCCCGGTATCCTGGGGTGTAGGCTACGGTAGACCTGTAAGCTTAACTGTAAGTCTAGGGGAGGGAGTAGACTATAAGGGTGTTGAAGCTGAGCGTGCTCTACTTGAAGCTAAGAGTAAGCTGCTAGCTGAGCTCGACGAGCTTAAGAAGGATGCACCGAGGGATGTAGCTGAGATACTTGAAGCCCACAAGCTTATGGTTGAAGCCCTGGTGGATGAGGCTGTAGGAGAGGTTAGAGGAGGGAGGAGTGCTCTTGAAGCTCTTGCAGTAGTCTTCGAGAAGTACAAGGAGCTCTTAGAGTCGTCTGGTGCAGCTTTAACTCAGCTTAAAGTAGAAGACTTGATTGAGATAAGAGATAGCCTGGCTGGATTACTGAGGGGAGCAGGCGGGGTTAATATTGGAGAAGGCTCAGTACTAGTTGCCGTGGAGGTCTACCCATCCCAGCTCTTAAGGCTTGCTAGAAGGGGCTTAAAGGCTGTTATAGCTGAGAAGGGTAGTTATACTTCGCATGCAGCAATAATAGCTAGAAGCCTCGGGGTTCCAGCTGTATTCGGTGTTAGAGATGCAGTGAGATCACTGAGTACTGCGAGCCTTGTAGTAGTAGACGGGTTTACAGGGCTTGTAATAGCTGACCCAGGCGAGGATACATTGAGAAAGCTGATGGCTAGAAAACAGGCTTTCGACGAGCTATCCAAGAAGTTCATGGAAGTTAAAGGTAAACTGGCTTCAACGAGAGATGGAAGAAGAATTACTGTAGCAGCGAATATCGGGGGTGAAGACGACTTGAATACTGCTTTAATGAATGGTGCTGAAGGAGTAGGATTATTCAGAGTTGAATTCTACTATCTAGGAGCGAGTAGTCCTCCCCCTGTTGAAAAGCTTGCTGAAGTCTTCGCTAGAATGGCTGAGAAGCTTGAGGGTAAGCCACTGGTTATCAGGCTACTTGATGTAGGCGGGGATAAACCACTACCCTACATGCCGGCTCCAAGAGAGAGTAACCCGTTTCTAGGGCTTAGAGGTATTAGACTACTATTCAAGTATAGAGGGGTTCTTGAAGACCAGTTGAAAGCTGTCTTCAAGGCTGCATCCAGGCATAGTAATATTAAGGTTATGGCTCCAATGGTGAGTACTCTAGAAGAAGTTAGAGAGCTAAAGAAAATTATAGAGGAAGCGTCGAGAGAGCTTAATGTTAGAGTCGACTTCGGCATCATGGTGGAGGTTCCCTCAGTAGTCTACATGGCTGATAAGATTGCTAGAGAAGTAGACTTCCTCAGTATAGGTACTAATGATTTAACCCAGTATATTTTTGCAGCTGATAGAGTTAACGAGAATGTATCATACCTCTACGATGACATGCATCCAGCTGTACTTAGAGCTATAGAAGTAGTATCGAGGGAGGCTCATAGAGCAGGTATCCCAGTCCATGTGTGCGGTGAGCTAGCCGGAAACCCGCTAGCTATACCAATACTTGTAGGCCTTGGTGTAGACGAGCTTAGTGTCTCGCCAGCGCTAATACCACTAGTTAAATGGGTGGTCAACGGGATCGAGTATACTAGTAGCGTGAAGCTAGCTGAAGAAGCATTAAAACTAGATAATGGCGGCGAGGTTAGAGAGAAGGCTAGAGGATTCCTGAGTAGAGAGCTTGGTGTAGAGATCCCGTGGTAGAGGATAATTCTTAAAGCTATGCCATAATACTTAACACTCTCTGGTGACTGATGATGCGTGAGGTTAAAGTTACAGTAGTGAATAAGAGTGGGCTGCATGCTAGGCCGGCTGCTAGATTCGTGGAGACTGCTCGGAGATTTAAATCAGAGGTGATTGTTGTTAAGGGAGGGAAGTCTGCGAGTGCTAAGAATATTCTACAGGTTCTCTCACTTGGAGTAGACTACGGTGATGAAATAGTATTAAGGGTTAATGGTGAGGATGAAGATGAAGCTTTAAGCGAGCTCTTAAACCTCCTCAAGAATATTCTACCAGCAGAGGACAAGTAGTTTAATCCAGTTTGCCTTACGCTTACCTTTTAGTGTACTCTTTAAACCTGATTCTAGCATAATCTACCCTACGGGTTTAAATCCAAGCTCCCTTCTGAGAGTATAGTGGGCTTGGCTCAGGTTTAAGCTGCTCTCAGTATTGAAGGGTGTTTACTCTTGGATTGCGGGAGGCTTTTTGAGGAGGCTACTATTGTCCTCCCTACTCTGAATGAAGCTGAAGCTATAGGCCTCGTTATAGATGAGCTGCTTAATGCTGGTGTCCCGGTTGAGAGGATTCTCGTGGTGGATGGGTATAGTAGTGATGGTACTGTTGAGATTGCTAGGGGGAGGGGTGTTAGAGTTGTATTCCAGGAGGGGGTGGGTAAGGCTGCTGCTGTTAAGACTGCTTTAAGGTATGTTGACACGCCTTTTGTTGTCTTCATGGATGGAGATTATACTTACCCGGGTAGCCGTGTATGTGATCTACTAGTCTGGCTTAAAGAGGGGTATGATCATGTTGTAGGAGCTAGAGTATGGGATAAGAGGAGTCAGAGCTTAGTCTACAGGATTGGGAATCGTGCTCTCACCCTGCTATTCAATGCTCTCTTTGGTGTTAAGCTTACAGATGTATTAAGCGGCATGTATGCTTCTAGGACACGAGTGCTGAGGGAAGTAGATTTCGAGATGCATGGTTTTAGTGTTGAATCAGAGATAGCTGCTCACATGGCTGCAACAGGCAGGAGGATTAAGGAGACGCCAGTAGAGTACAGGAGGAGGCTGGGGGAGAAGAAGCTTGGGGTTAAACACGGCTTTAAGATAGCTTTAGACATGGTTAGATTGACGTGGAGGTATAATCCTGCATTTCTGATATTTGCTTTAGGCTCACTACTCCTACTACCAGGGCTGCTTCTAGGAGCTCATGTAGGCTACCACTACTTCTTCACGGGAGTTAAGTATCATGTAAAGGGACTGGTAGCTATAGCACTAGCTCTAACAGGCTTCATCTCTTCTCTACTAGCAGTTCTAGCATTATACGTTAAGAGAATGGAGATTAGACTACTGAGGAAGATAGAAGAACTAAGAGGGCGGGAGGCTTAGAGCACGGTATTCGTAGCAGGGGGAATAAGGCTTTTATACCTTAGGCTATTACAGTATAATCTAGCTGCTTTAGCGTGGTTTACCTTGACGCTTATAGCTTCAAGTCTAGCTGAGAAAGCTGTAGCAGGATTCAGCGAGCGTATCCTTGAGGGGGCTGAGAGAAGAGTGGCTGAAATTCTCGTCCCTAGGAGAGTAACCCGGGGGGTCGTGGAGAAGTATATTCGGAAGGCTATAGCTAACCGCTCATGGTATACTCTCCCCCGGGTTACACGCATTCTCCTCCTGCTTGTTAGAAGACTACCCAGGGTTAAATCACCTGTGCTAACGGGAATACTCCGCGAAATATTCCTTAAAGTAGAACTTGCATCTCTAAAGGGTAGAGCAATACTCTACGGGATCCTCGTAGCACTAGGAGGCAGGTTAACTGAGATACTAGGAAACGTGAAACGGCTGCTAACACTCGGATTATTCTACTTGAATCAACCAGTACACTACAGGATATACGGTTAGAACTAGGAGGCTTCAACTAAAACCCACGATGACTTCACTAAGGGTAACGCTAGCAGTGTATACCGCCAGCACTAAAGCTAGTAAAGAAAATAGGAGTTTATCATAGAATTAAGACACCACCACGGCCTTCATCATGGATACTCATCTATAGGAAAATTCCTGGAGTTCAACTGCAGAATTGAATACAAGCCTCCTAGTCGCCACAGCCCTAATACTAGCAATCGTGCACTTTACTGTGCCTTTAGCCTACTACCTGTATCTTAAGAGGTGGCTTAACAAGCCATGGGATTTAAAGGTTGACTACAACTACACACCTAAGATCACTATCATACTGCCGACGTATAATGAAGCTGGGTTGATTCAAGGTAAGCTTGATGATATTTATGCTCAGGATTACCCGAGGGATAGAATTGAGGTTTTAGTAGTGGATTCTGCTAGTAGTGATGGAACACCAAGGCTTGTGGAGGAGTGGGCTGGGAGGCACAGGGACTTGAATGTTAAGCTTATCGTGGAGTCTGAGAGGAGGGGTAAGGCTCATGCTTTGAATAACGCGTTGAAGCATGCTTCGAGTGATAGTGAGATTATAGTTGTAACAGATGCTGACTCATGGTGGCTTCAACGGGATGCTTTAAGGAGGATTACAGCTTACTTATCTGATCCTCGTGTCGGTGCTGTTTCATGCTTAAAGAAGCCTGAGAGAGAGGGGCCGGGTGGTGTTGAAGAGGGGTATAGAGGGTTCTATAATACTGTGAGGCTTGCTGAAAGCAAGCTATACTCGACGCCAGTATTCCATGGTGAGCTTGAAGCATTCAGGAAGAAGCTTCTAGTGGAGGCTGGAGGATTCCCACTAGACTTAGGCTCAGATGATAGTCATACTGCTACTAGGATAGCTGTTAGAGGCTGGAGGACTATTATAGCAGGAGATGTAGTCTGCGTTGAGAAAACTCCCTTGAAAGAATATTTATGGTGGAGGGTTAGGAGAGCCCAGCACTTAATCCAGCACTTCATGAGAACTCTAGGGATGATTAGGAGGGCGCCGGGGGGCTTTAAGAGTATACTAGCTGTTGAATCCTACCTCCACCTAGTAAACCCGTGGATACTACTCGTAGCCTTAATCCTGCTAGTAGCTTCAATAATAGCTGGAGGCAGGCTTGCACTAATAGTATTATTACTCAGCATGCTACTACTAGCATACAAACCCTATAGAACATGGATTACAACACAAGCAATACTAGTAATAGCAGCAGTAAGAAACCTATACACAAAAGATATAATCTGGGAGAAACAGGAGAAATAAGCGGTAAGAGTAACTGATTTAGAAACCTGGTGGGATAGCAGGATTGAAATTCCTCCGCAGATACTTCAAATATAGGGATTCAAAACTAGCATATAAGCTTGGTGAGTATTTACTAAGGGCACTTCCATTGCCCAAGTGGGTTGTAGTTAGGACGCGGTATGGCTACCTCTTGTTCCCCAAGGACTTTAGAATATTCTCCATGACCTTAGATTTAATTGAGCCCGAAATACAGGATACTTTGGAGGCCTGGCTGAAGGAAGCTGATGTATTTATAGATATTGGAGCAGCTGAGGGATATTATATTTTAAAAGCTCATAAATTAAATCCCCATGCAGTGAAGATAGCTATAGAGCCAGACCCTGTAGCATTCAGCATCCTGAAAGCTAACTTGGCAATAAACAGTATACTGAAAGATTCTGTGATAGTATTAGACGTTGCGTGCGCCGATGAAGAAAAGAAAGTAGCAATAGCATCTTGTCTCTCCAACACGCAGACAGAACGTTTAGCGAAACCACTCGACAAAATCCTTGAGGAACTCAAGATTGAACTAAGTAAGAGAAGCCTTATACTAATTGATGTTGAGGGAGCCGGCGAGAAAGTAGTTCTTGGAGGGATTAACACGCTGAAGCGTTTTCACCCGAGAATAATCATGGAGCTTCATCGTGGAGAAGAAAATGTTGAGAACATATTAAAAAGCTTAGCCTATACAGTTAGCAAACCATCAAGGCACTTTATAATAGCTGAGTGGCAAGGACAATGAGGATAGTCCACGTAGCCCCGTTTTACTACCCTATTATAGACGGCGTTGAAGAGATTGTTAAGAGGATAGCCAAGTACATGATTTCTCAATGCTACGATGCCCACGCCGTAACCTATAATAGATGGTTAAGAAGTAGCGAAGCGGAAAGCCTCCTCAGGGAAGATCTCATTAACTGTGTCCACGTAATTAGACTTAAGTCAATTTTATCTATACACGAAAGAAATAATCTAAGAGAAACAGGCGAGGTAGCGTGCCTGGCGAGCTAGCTGTACTCATCCCTAGCTACGATCGATCCGAGATTCTGGAGTTAACCCTACCCAGATGGCTTGAATCCAGGCATGTTAGCAGGGTAATTGTTGTAGCTCAAGCCTCAGCTACCGATATATTATCGAAGTATAGGCTTGTGCTCGAGAAGTTTAATAATGATTCCAGGTTAGTTTATACTCTCAAGCTTGGTAGACTGGGTTCTGTTAGGGCTAGAAACCTACTAATTGAAATAGCCTTAAACTTGGAAGACAGCTACAGGTACGCATTGATGGCTGACGACGACCTATTACCTATTGAATCATCCTTAAGCTTTCTAGTCAAAGATTTTGACATCGATAGCGAAATAGGAGCTGTTGGTGGTAGGGTCATAAATGCTAGGAGGCAAGCCGTGGACCCAGACTTTTACTTGAACACTCCAATAAGTCTGGCTGACCAGCTTACAAGGATGATCGGCTACATATTCCTCGATGTGAGGAATGGCCCGAGGTACGCTGAATTCCTGCGGCAATTCTATGCTGTGAGGAGAGAATTGCTAAACAAGATACGTTATGATGAACTATTTGATACACCAACAGGTTTCAGAGAGGAGAGTGATGTGCACCAGCAGATAAAGAGGCTGGGATACAAGCTCTTAATGGATCCTAGAGTAGTGGCAGTACACTTAGCAGTTGAACACGGCGGTAACAGGCCGAGAATGACTATGAGGGAGAGGATGTACTGGAAAGCGCACAATCACACCATATTCATTTTCAAGTGGAGCGAATCCACGCTTAAACGCGTATGGTACACATTGATGTCTACCATGCTTTTAACACTCTACAAGCCATGGAGCCTCCCCTGGATACTCAAAGGCTTGAAGGATGGCGTGATCTCGTATAACCTAGCCCAATGGAGTCGGCAATGAAGATTCTCCACGTATCCACTAATTACTATCCGGTTGTAGGTGGCCTGGAAAGAGCCGTACAATATCTAGCTGAAGAACAAGCCAAACTGAGCCACGAAGTCATAGTGGTGACCTCAAATGTCAATGTAAACGATAGACCTAGAGAAGAATTCCTTAATGGAATAAAGATCGTTAGATTGAATTCTATTAAGTTTTTATATAATGATTTAACGATACCTTTAGAGAAGCCACCTTTAGGGGATGCTGACATAGTCCACATACACAGTCAGAACTCTCTATTCAACATAGTCTTAGCGAGATATGCTAAAAAGAAGGGGAAGCCCATTGTTATGGATTTCTTAGCACTTAACTACCTACAAGAACACGTGAACACCTTGATAAGGATACTTGGGGGAAGATATCAGAAGTGGGTTCAGAAGAAAGCAGTAAAGCTAGCAGACTACGCTATCACGTTGAATGAAAGAGACAGGAAAATATTGAGAGAAGAATATGGGCTTGAATCCGAGGTTGTACCGCACGGTATACATGAGGAGTACCTTGAGAAGCCAAAAGATGAACAGCTATTTAGAAATAAATATTATATTGATAGTGAAAACGTTATCTCGTATATTGGGAGGGTGGACGAGTCAAAAGGAGTAGATATTTTAATAAGAGCGATCCCTCTGATTTCACGTAAAATTGAAGACTTTATGGTGGTTATAGTCGGGAAGCCATCTAATAGCCGCTATAGAAAGAAGGTAGAGGATCTTATCAAGAAATTAGGCTTAGAAGACAGAGTTAAACTGATAGGTTACATTAGCGAGGGGGAGAAGATATCACTCCTGGATTCCTCGAAAGTGTTTGTCTTCCCCACGAGGCATGCTGGCGAAGCGTACCCCTTAGTAGTAGATGAAGCGTACGCTAGAGGTGCCCCGATCATAGCTACGAGGATCGGCGCCCTACCCTACAGAGTAAAGCATATGGAGACGGGCATCCTGGTACCGCCTAATGATCCGCCGGCACTGGCTAATGCACTCTTAACCCTGCTAACTAATGATAATTTATATGAAGAGTTCCGCAGGAACATCATGGAAGTCAAGAGAAAGCTCTTAACTTGGAGCGAGGTAGCCAGAAAACTATGTTCAATATATTCTATTCTCAAGGTTAAAATACAATGATTAACCCTAGAACTAAACTTAACGTATTTAGAGTGTTATTAGTAACGGACCAGTGCATAAGCCCTGGTGGTATTACAAGATATACACGATTACTTTTCAAGGAATCGTCTAAGAAAGGCTATGATGTCCATATGATATGCTATTATGATAATGCATATATTAGTAGATACAGGGTTGCAACTAAAAGCATACGTACACTAGCGTCATTTTTTGGCAGGAAACTCCCCCCACCATTTCCAGACCCCGTGTTTCTCGCCTATATTTTACGAATTGTAATGAAGCATAGACCAGATATAATTCACGCACATGGATTATCAGCTATTACAGTACTACCTGTAGCCAGTATTCTAAGAATACCATTAATAGTGCATTTACATGATTATGGTTTTATATGTTTAAAGCGAGATATGTTCGACCTAAGCAAACTTATGGTATGCAAAAAACCAACGATAAGAAGGTGTCTTAGGTGCGGAATTGCGGTATACGGGTTTAAGGCTGCCATTCTATATATTCTCCTTAAACTATTTGCACAACTACTTACGCGAGCAGCATCAATCTTTATATCGCCCAGCGAATATGTTAAAAATGTACATGTAAGATACCTTAATAAATTAGAACGTAAAATAATTATAATACCAAATTGTGTTTCACTAATTGAATCAAAAACACAGTCAACTACTAATGAACTTCTTAAACGATATGGGCTTGAAAACTCTGAATATCTATTATATGTTGGAAAGATATCATTACATAAGGGTGTTCATGATCTCATAAAGGCTTTTATAATTTTTAAGTATAACCACTTAATAAATCATAGTACAAATATAAAGTTAGTCATGGCTGGAACAATTGATAAACAATTTAAGCCTTTGATCGAGAAGGTAACAAACGTAAAGGATATTTTAATATTAACTGAAGTAACAGATGGAGAATTAAACGAATTATATTCTAATGCGAAGGGCATTATACTAGCTCCTCGGTGGCCTGAGGTGTTTGGATTAACTGCATTTGAGGCGATGTTATATAAGAAACCTATAATTATAACCAATGTTGGCGGACTGATCGAATACGCAAAGCTATATCCGTTTCTGTATATATGCGCTCCGGGAGACCATACTTGCTTAATTAAGGCCATGAAAGAAATAGTTAACTCTAAGGTGCAAAATGGGAATTACCAGGAAAAAACTGTCAAAATGCTTAACAAGCTCTCATCTTTCTTTAGTTGCCAGAATATCCTTGATAAAATCATGAAGCTTTATGAAGCTCTCAAATAGAGGACAGAGCCTATGAAAATTCCCGAAGACCCAGCTTCGTATAACAATATATCCGGCGTTGTCAACCATTGTGTTGAAGAAGCTGTCAGAGCATCACCCTCGTTAAGAACTCATATTTTGTCAATCTATATGCTAGGCTCCTTTGCACGAGAAAAAGCACTATGTATTAGCGGGCATTGCATCAGTGATTTAGACTTGCTTGTAGTAACAGATCTAAAAGAGGCGTTTCACAGATATCTTCTCGAAATATTTTTTAAAAATAATTTCTCAAAGTGTTTAAGTAAGTATAATCTTGATATAACAGTATCCATAGGAGTGTGTCATTACAGCGAACTCGTAGATGATTTAAGCTTGTCAGCATTAGACCTTAAGGTCTATGGTAAACGTGTATACGGTTTCGTGGATATTACCAAGTTTATGCTGGTTAAAGAGTTTTCAGTCCCGGCTGTTGAAGTTATTCGTTTAATCATAAATAAGCTGTTTTCATTCGCAGATTCTATTGTCAACAACAATAAAGTTGAAGCTGGATATAGTTTATTCAAGATTATACTAATAGCCAGGTCCCTTGCTCAATTCGTAGATAATCCAGAAGCCATATTGAAGATCAATAATGCAAGATATCTTGTGCATAAAGACTCATTTAATTATTCAACGATACTGCGTGAAATGATCTCTTGGATAGATCATTATTATGGAATTTTTAAAGATCTTATAGTAAAACTTCAAAAGATCGATGCTGCAATTCCAAAGAGGAAAAGTATTATTCTATTACGTTTTATACTACGTGGTATCAACTCTCATCATTTAGACGACCTTCTAGCTCTTCCTCTAGGCATTAAGTATATAATTTCCACAAATTCATTTGTCGAACTGTGGCTTAAGCTCTTGGTGACATTGCATAATTTTATACTTTACCAGGATTCCGATAAAGACAGGCTTAAAAATACCCTTAGAGAGCTAAGGACTATAGTTAATGTTTGGAAATCATTTTACCAGCCGATATTACATTTACGTTGGCGAGTTGAATGAAGCCATTTGTTCTACTTTCCATTGATGCGTTAGACTTTATCCAACTATTAACCGTGGAGAGGGATTTATACAAGAAGTTTTATGTTAATCCCCTGTACACGCCTTTAGGTTTTAGTACAGGTCTACACTATGTCGCACTTAGTGGAAATAGCCAACACAAAATGAGAATATGGACATTATGGAAGCTGAACACGTATCCTGGCAAAATGTTGCAAATTAATATAAATAAATGGGTTGTAATGTGGGCATTGGAAAAACTGATCCGTAAAAGGTATTTACCAGTTCTTCCCCCAGATTTGTCGCCATATTTTACCTTTGAGGATAGATTCGATCCACTAAGACCGCATGAATCTAAACTTCCAACATTAATCGACGAGCTCATAAACCACGGATTTAAAATTAAGATAATTATAGTAAAAACCTTAATTCAAGATATTGAAAAAATCGTAAATGCTATCTTTAAGCCTGGTTTCGATGTGATTGTCCTTACATACAGTGAACTTGACACTTTAGGTCACATGCGGGGCAGATTAACAGTCGACATAAGGCAGAGAATAAGCAATATTCTCACCCTTCTAAAAAAACTTGATGAAAGAAATATACCTTTTTTGCTATACTCCGATCATGGAATGGTTCCAGTCGTAAAAGCCATAGATATACTTAAAATTATTAGTAATATTGATTATATACTCGGAATTGATTATATGATCTCTATAGAATCCACATTAGTAAGACTATGGTATTTTAACAGAAATGCGAGAGAAGTAGGGAGGATTCTTCGCGAGAAATTAGACTTCTATTTGCAAGATGTAGTTAATTCTGAAAATGCGTACATATACGATGTACCTATCCCAAGTAAGGAGTTCGGGGATGAAGCCTTGGTTCTTAAGCCTGGAATTATTTTACTACCTAGCTTCTGGTTACCCACAAGGGCGATACCATGGAAAGTTCCACGTGGTATGCACGGCTACATATGTAAAAGCGGTAAAGGTTTGAACTACCATGTTTGTGGCTCTTACATAAGCAACGTTGAACAGGCAAGTAGCATCTATGATATAGCTACTAAGGTTAAGAAAGTACTCGGAGTAACGTAATCAAGCTGTTTCTGAAAGTAATTTGAGCCCGAATAAAGTGTTAGACAGTATAAGGCTACTAATGATATCCCAGTATGGTATTTTTCCAATTAGAATAGGGGGCGTTGAAAAATTTACATATAATATACTCAGTAGAATATGTCAGGATAAGCGTTTTGAATGCATTTTAGTTATTCCCAAAGAAGAAAGGATAAACCAGGATATCTTAAGAGCAAGCTTGAGAAGGTATAACATACTAGTGCTGCCTGTAAAGACCATACCATATAGGTTATTTAAACTTCTACCAGCATATATTTTATATTTAATATCAATACCGGTATGGACTATAATAATAGTAAAAAGCTTGGTGAAATTTAAGCCTCATATAATTCATATTCATAATATAACAGATGTCGCTATAGCTGCTATGTTAGTTAAATTATTAATGAAATTAATCGGATATAGTGAAATTCCATTGTTTATAACAACTGCTCATGGAAGGGATCTTGTTATGTGGCTTATAAAAAGGAGAACCTTTACATCTCTCTTAAATGAAGTAGTGCAACGTTTATGTAGTAATATCTTGGATTATTTGGTGTTCACAAATCCATTAACCTTTATATATGCGAAAAAATGGAACATTGCAGAGAAAGCATCCATTATACCTCCTTGTGTAGCAATAGATGCCAATGTCCATAAGGTCAAGGAAATAGATCGTAGAGATGTCTTACATAAGAAGTCATTGATATTTCTTTGTGTTTCCAGGATAGATAAAGAAAAAAACATCGACAATTTGCTATTTGCTTTCTCTAAACTTATCAAATATTTGAGATACGAATCAAAAACATTTACATATACACATCCGAAGAATATAAAACTGATCATTGCAGGTAGTGGACCTTTGCTACGTGATATGAAAGAATTAGCCTTGAAATTAGGTCTAATAGAAAATGTCATATTTTGGGGCAATGTCTCCGAGCAAATGCTTGAATTTCTTTACAAAACAGCTGATTGTGTAGTTATACCATCTGCTTATGAGGGGTTCTCGATGACATTAGTAGAGGCGCTTGCTTATGGTGTTCCTATTATTGCTTATAGGTACTTACCTGCTGTAGTTATGATCTCCCAGGATTTTCGCAGATATATTGGGATAGTTATAGATTCTCCAACTGCAGATGAGCTTTTCAAAGCCATGTTAGAGTTTATTCATAAACTAGATTATTTCGCCAAGTATTCAGAATTGCGGAGAAAATTAGTTATAGAATCACTAAATTGTGATTTAATTTCGATGAAGTATATAAACGTATACTTTAAACTCCTGAAGAATTTGAAAAGAAGTGGGGCTTGAAAATGCTGGCAATTAATATACCTTTAGTTATATTCATATTTGTGATTGGCCTATTGATCGTTAATTTATCTCATAAAGGTAGCAATAAAATCTTTAGAACATGGTCATTGTTGCTTATATCTGTATCCTGGATAATGGCTGTTAATCTACGTTATGAGATCTTCGGGTCAGATATTTGGGGAGAAATAGGTGTTATTAAATATACGCTTTCTAACTATCGATGGAACACGACAGCATCTCATTTCCATTCCTATTTCTATTATGGAGGACTTATATTTACAGTAGTAGCTCTGGAGAGATTATCATCGTTGACTACACTTACATGTATACATATTATTCAAATAATTGGATTCATGGAAACAACCATTATTACCCTTTTGGCTACCAGAAGCATATTACGAACTATGGACAACTATACGTCGCTTGCTGTAATTCTTCCTCTTCTCTTCAGTCCATTGCCCGCTCTTTTTGTGACGAAAACTGTTCTCTCGCTAGTATCGCCCATTATAGCCATGATGTTATTAGCAGTGATTCGTCTGTTAAATAATGAAAGAAAAGTTTTTGTTATTTTGTTCTTGGCAACATTATCTCTACCACTAATACATATCGCGACTGCGATACTATTGGTATTAATATTCTTTATATCATTTCTTGCACTTACAGTATTCAAAATAGTTGCCTCTAATAGAAAAAATATTGCGGAGACCATACGCTACTTAAGAATAATAGTCGTCATAGTATTCATGTTGTTTATTAGTACATTCTTAATTCATGGATATATTACCTTCGGTTTTGACCACTATCTATTGATAACCGTGTATACTCTATCGACCCTTTTTGATGAGAAAGAGGCCTCTCGTAATCCATTTCCTCAGCATATCATGGCTCCTATCCAACCATCGCGTTTATACTTGCTGGCAATTCTATACTCACTTTACATAATGAGCATCTTCTTTTGTTTTTTAAAGCCTTACACAAGAAAAACCTCAAAATCAACCAACAACATCGATGCGAGAAGTCCTATATTGTTAATAAAAATACTAAACATTGTTACGTTGGCGATTTCGCTATTGTTCTTCGTAATAAAGAGGCTGGGAGCAGGCCTTTATCCGGACCGCGTCTTGATGTATAACTTTATATTAGGTGGACCAATCGCATTTGCTCTGTTATTCGAGAGTATAAGGAATAGAAACGTTGCAAAATATTTAGCGTTTATTATTTCGATCATTACTCTGATTGCAACATTCCTATGGCCTGCTAATTTACTCTCGGGAAACTCTGATATAGATGCTATTAAGCTCAGAGATTTAAGATATATCGATGATTCCAACAAATACATATATACCACGGCGATTTTTGCGTATAGATTTCTCGGTGAGCCCTATCTCCAAAAACTTAGTCATACACGCTATTCATGTTACCATATCGATATCTACATCGACACGTATACTTCCCTGCCTCTTAGTAGCCTCCTATCCGCAACTAATTATCTAATACATCTTTCATTAAAGGATAGTTCTGATCTCGTAGTAATAAGTAGTATAAGTAAATTCTCTAAGTATTACGTATATGAAGGACAATTATTTGATATAGCTAATGCCTTAGCAAAATATTCAATAGAATATAACGTTATATATAACTCTAAATATTCTTTTATCTCTGTGAGAAAATGACATCTTTAATAAAACCTCCTAGAGCATGTGCATTGATATTAACTTTTAACAGTATAAGTAGGCATGGCTCACTTGTCTTTAAAGCTATAAACTCGATTTTATCCGCGAGAAGCGTGGATAAGGTCATAGTAGTTGATAATAACTCAACTGATTCAACAATACAAAGCATAGAAGAAGAATTTGGTAATGATATAAAAATTTTTAAGTTAAAGCATAACTATGGTTACGCTGGAGCACACTCCTTGGTTAGCAAATTAATTAAACAAACTTGTAGGTATGTTATTATACTGAACGATGATTACATTGTTGACCCTGAAGGAATAGAAGATATATTACGTGTTATAATAGAAAGAGAAGATCTTGCTATAGCACAGGGAATAAACCTATCGCTCGAAGGAGGAGAGCGTGTACTCGATGCAGGAGCTTTTATCGATATTCATGGCAACGTGATAAGAAGATGCGGGGGGCTGAAACTTGATGAATGCCCACCTGAACCTAGCTATATTTCACTAGCAAATGGTGCATGCATGGTAGTAAAACTGGATAAGGTATTAAAGCTAAGAGAAAGCTTATTTTGTAGAAATTACTTTATGTACGCTGAAGATGACGAACTAAGCTTATACTTATGGTCTCACGGTTTTAAAGTAGTATCCGTCCCCGTTGTAGCAGGATTTCATAAACAAGGCCATCTAAGCAACTTTTCATACATTTATCTATTTCGCAATAGAATGTTAAATATTCATCATTATTATGTAGGCGTATTGCATTCTATGAAGCCATTGATCATTCTTAGATATCTCGCAAGAGCGATATCTCTGCCCCCTCCATCCAGTAAGCATGCGACCAGAGGACTAATTGCTTACCTGGATTATTTACTTAAGAAGAAAAGAAATATCGAGTGCGCATATAACAGAGGGCCATATTACCCTCTAATATTAGCCCCTCGCAGTATCAGAACTTGTGCAAAAAGCTTTATACCTATAACTCGATTTATGACTGATTACATCAACGAGATTAGTAGCCTTACTTTAAATGACAATATGTTAAAACAAAGTGCAAATCTATACATAATTCGTGTCTAGGGTCTAGTGCACGAGCAACCTATAGTCCATGGGCTAACTCATTCCCTCTAGAAAATATCATATAATCCACTTGGGAACGGGGCAAGGCTTTTAGCCCAGAAAATGGACTTACTACGCTAGACTGGAAGCTTTAGAGTATTACGAGCATAAAACACGTAACAGGGTCAGGAGGTTATTGTGGAAGCTTACACCTTTCAGTATTCCACTCATAGGCCTCTACCATATCGCTCTATCGGGAGGCAGGAGAAACCGTTAAATACAGCTACTCTCCCGGCTACAGTGAAGCTGGCCCTCTACGAGGGCTTAGCCCATACACTCGTGAAAAATAGAAGTGAGAAGCAGAAAAAGATAGCCAAGCTGATCTAAAAAATCTTATCGAATTACTGGGACTCTAGTTATTAACCGCTAGTGACTATATAGGTTTTCCATGGCTCTCCAAGGCGTTGTCTCTGACAGAGGCGTGTTTGAGCAGCATATAGCTGAAGCCATGCCTAGTTTAAATTATTGCAGGTCTATAGATAGATACTAGGTGCACGGATTTGCTCCCACATAGGGTTAAGGATTCCATTAAGGGTTCCCTGTGTCGCATAATCGTGATACCCTACCTGCGCTTTACGATACGAAAAACGCAGAATATACATGACATGGTTGAGTTAGCCTATAGCTTCCACGAGAGGCTTCCCCTGCCACGCAAGCTACAGTCTATCTTCTTAATCGCCCCAGCACAGGTCAAAGAGGAGATCACTGAGCTATTAAAAATTACAGGTGAACTCAGGCCTCGGACGCTACTCGAGATTGGCACTGCGAGAGGTGGCACGCTATTCCTCTTCGCCGGTGTAGCAGACCCGGAGGCTTTGATAATTAGTATTGACCTGCCTGAAGGCCTTTTCGGCGGGGGCTACCCGGAGTGGAGGATACCCCTGTATAAGTCCTTCGCGAGGGGCAAGCAGAGGATAGTACTTCTTAGGAGGGATTCTCACGATCCAGAGACGCTTAGGGAGGTCGAGGGGATCCTGGCTGGGAGGAAGCTGGACTTCCTATTCGTAGATGGTGATCACAGCTATGAAGGTGTTAGGAGGGACTTCGAGATGTACTCCCCGCTAGTCAGGAAAGGCGGGATCATAGCTTTCCACGACATAGTTCCAGGCCCTCCTGGGAACGTGGGTGGTGTACCTAGATTTTGGAGTGAAGTAAAGAAAGACTACAAGCACCTTGAGATCGTTAAGGACTGGAGGCAAGGCGGGTATGGTATAGGTGTTCTCTTCGTGTAGTATGGCTCAACAATGTCACTAGCATCTAGCATTTCATCGAGAGATCTCTCTTCACGTCTATATCATACCCTTAGTTGAAGCCCTAGAATACCTTAACCAAGAACTGTTCAGTATAATAGTTCTAGCAGGACTCGGGAGGTAGATTAAGTTAAAGCACTACTAGGGTGAGTGCTATTGAAGGGCGGTCTTAAATGCGGTATCTATAGTTATACAGGTGCAGGGAATTCTCAAACTTCATGGGTTTCTTGAAGAGGAGGAGGGTTAAGAGGCTGGTTAAAACGAGGAGTGGGAGGACATGCTACAGGGGCTTCGAGTACAAGTACTCTATATCAAGGCAGGACTGGAACTACCTAAAGTACCTAGCGAACCCTGAGAAAGCTTCAAGAGAAGAAGACACAGGAGTGGCTGAGGGAGCTATAACTACAGTAGACATCATAATGCTACAGTTCATTAAGAAGACTGCCCCGAAGGAGGCATGGGCTGATTTATGGAGAACCTGGAGGAGAACAGCTAGTAAGATCGCTAGTAGAAAAGGATACAGGAGGTTCTCGACAACCAAATTCAACCTGCAGCGTGAGCTAGTAGACAAGTCTTCAACACTCGTTGAAGATGGATTTATAAGTTTTTCGGCTAGCATTCTACGAGGGGGTTTTCCACGAGTCCGCGGAATGCTAACAACATCCTCATTGAAGTAAAGTTTAAAACTAGTCAAGCATATAGAACAACAGTGGAAACCCCTAGGTGGGAACCAGTTCAAAACAAGCAAAACTAAGAGTTAGAGATTAAGCGGGGCCTGCACTTAACGAGTTTAAAACAAGCAAAACTGAGGCTTTGACGTGTCGGGGTAATTTGAATACACAGATATATGGTGTCCACCAGTGTTCACGTAGTGTAATAAGTGTCTTAGGCTTTATGATTAACAGATAGATTTAACTACTACTAGGGGTAGTAGTTGCTTCTAGGGGTAGTAGTCGTAGTGACTTTTGATTTGAGGCTTAAGGAGAGGATTTAGGAGGATGGGTGACTTCCCTGCTAGAGATTGCTTTTAACATGCTGGATGCCCCTAGCATCGTAATTGATTGCAGGGTACTTGAGGGTTAAGCCTGCTGTAAGAGCATACGACTCTATCAGTATTCTTGAATTCAGGGTTCAGAAGATTGTTAAGACCTGCAAGAACCTACTGGGTTTTTGAGAAGATACATCAGTATACTGTATGCTACTTCACTAGCCCCTTCTACTTGAGGTGAGATCAAAAGGTTTATAGAGTTGAAGAAGGAAGGAGTAAGCCTGTCAATCACTATATAAGACTCTACTACGTGCACGCTGTATACTTCATAATGTTAATAGATGCAATGCAGGTAGAAATGTTATGGTGGTAGTGTATGGGTCATACACGAGCTAAAGTTAGAGTCTTTAATCCTGTAAGCGGTGAATTCTTCGACCACGAGCTACTAGTAGATACAGGTTCAACATACACCTGGATATGGAGGAGAAGACTTGAGAGTATAGGGTTAAAGCCGTTCACGAAATGGAAGTTTAAAACTATTGATGGAAGAATACTTGAACGCGAGATAGGTGAAGCTATTCTAGAATGTCTAGGTGAGAAAGCAACAAGAATTATTGTCTTCGCAGAAGAAGGAGATGCTGAAGTACTAGGCGTAGACGCTTTAGAAGGCTTAAGACTAGAAGTCGACCCGGAAACCAGGCAGCTTAGAAAAATCGAGGCACTTCTCTTTCAGTCTTTTTTGATTGCTTCTAGTCGTTGATTCTCACTATAGGGTTTATAAGCTTTAATCTTAGAGTCTAGAGAAATCATGAAGCTCGTTGAAGGATCAACCATTAAATAGTGTTTGAACAGGCTGAGAGACTAGAGATGGCTATGGAGGAATTAGGAAGAATGCGGGCCCGCGGGATTTGACTAGAAGCCAGCTATAATAAGCTATGAGAGTAGAGTCCGCTGGGGGTTAGCGCCGAGGATCCCTTTTATCTCTGCAGGTATTGTTAAAGCAGCTGCGTGAATACGGGGGGAATATAATGGCTTCTACAATTGTTTACTTCAGGGTGGTAGAGCTGATTAGAGGACGGGATGTAGTAGCCTATATTCTCTACAGGATGGGGTGTACTCACCCCTTTACTGTAAGCCGTGTTGCAGCACTAGCTGAGCTCTCATACATGAGCTTGAATGGGGAGAGGCTATCAGACCTAGTGTATGCTGCGGGGCCAGGAGTATTCTATATTGAAGGCTTCAAAGAAATGATTGATGCTGACGCATGCTTCAAGAAGCATGAAGGAGACCCTTCAGTAAAGCGTAGAGGATGCATAGAGTATACTTGCCCTCCACCCAGCCTCCCCGAGGAGGCTGCACGATTACTCGACGAGGCTATTGAGAAAGCTAGAGGGCTAGATGACCTTACACTCAACAGCATGGTTGTCGCCCACCCCTTATACATGAGGCTTACAGCCCGCTAGAAGTAGAATGGTGCACCGGGGATGGTAGTCCAGGTTTCTGTGAGCGGGGGGAAGGGTGGTACTGGGAAGAGCTTTGTTGCTACAAACCTAGCTGTACTAATGGCTCGAAGAGGCTACCGTGTAGTTCTAGCAGACCTTGATGTTGAAGCACCAAACGACCATATACTCCTAGGCTTAAAGAAGCTTGAATCTGAAGCCCCTGTTGAAATCTTCTTCCCATTCATAGACTACTCGAAGTGCACGAAGTGTGGTGTCTGCGCTAAAGTATGTGATACAGGTGCTATAGTAATGAGTAAGAATACACCACCATTCATACTCCCCCGGCTCTGCAGCGGGTGTAAAGCTTGCCTTGCAGCCTGCCCTGAGAAAGCTATACTCGCCGACGGGAGGAGAGTGGTAGGATACAGCTACTCGACAATAGTTGAAGGAGATGGCTTCAAGCTACGCCTTATAACAGGCGTGCTGAGAGAAGGAGAAGAGCATACACCACCAGTAGTTAGAGTTGTTAAGAATAGAGCTTTAAGAGAAGCGGAAGGCAGCGACCTCCTACTAGTAGATACAGGGCCAGGGACAGGAAACCATATAAGCATGAGTATCCAGGGATCCCGGCTCCTCATAGCTGTAACTGAGGCTACCCCGCTAGGCCTCCACGATGTTAAAGCAATACTCGAGACTGCTCAAGGCATGAAGATTAAAGTCTGGATGGTTATCAATAGAGTAGGGTTAGGGAGAGAAGAACCTCTCTTAAAGCTCGCTGAAGAATACAGTGTAGCAAGAGTCTTCAGGATCCCGTATTCAAGGAGAGCAGTGCAAGCCTACGTAGAAGGACGGCCGGTGGCTATAGCATACCCTGACGACCCGGCTTCGAAAGCCCTCGTAGAGATTGCTAACGCAGTAGAAGACGAGGTCTCCCAGAAGTAGAGGTGGCAGGGATGACGCCTGCAGTTAAAGGACAAGTTGAAATAGTTGTAGCAAGCGGTAAAGGTGGTGTAGGCAAGTCAACAATAGCAGCAAGCCTTGCAGTCCTCCTCGCTGAGAAAGGCTACCCGTTGATAGCAGCAGATGCTGATGCTGAAGCACCAAACCTCCACCTAGCTCTCGGAGTAGAAGAATGGGACCAAGTAGAAGACTACCATGAGGGGCGTGTAGCCTACATTACTAGAGAACTCTGTACTGACTGCGGGGTGTGCAGAGAGGTCTGCCCCTTCGGTGCAGTGGAAGTTGTCGGCGGCCACTACACGATAAACCCGTACATATGCGAGGGCTGTATAACCTGCAGCATGGCTTGCCCAGTGAAGGCGATACGCTACAAGTTCAACTTGAAGGCTGGAGTACTAAGAGTGAAGAAGGAGACGAGGTACGGGTTCCCCATAGTCTCATCCGAGGTTGCTCCAGGAAAGCCTAACTCAGGTAAGCTTGTGACAGAAGTAAAGAATAAAGCTAAAGCTCTAGCAGGTGGGAGAGATGCAGTAATACTAATAGATGCTGCAGCAGGAATAGGATGCCAGGTTATCTCGAGTCTAACCGGCGCTCACATAGCAGTACTAGTAGCTGAGCCTACTCCAGCCAGCTTCAGCGACCTCGAGAGAATACATAAGCTGACAAAACACTTCAATATAGCGCCAATGCTAGTAGTAAACAAGTACGATTTAAACCCAGAATACACCTCTATACTCTACGAGTACGCTAAACGCAGCAACATGCCTATTGCAGGCGTAATACCATTCGATGAGAGTGTTGCAAGAGCCCTCGTAGAAGAAAAACCCCTCGTTAAAGCATACCCGGAGTCCCCGGCTGCTAAAGCAGTAGGAGAGATAGCCGAGTATATCGCTGGAGAAGTTTTAAGCGACTGGAGAAGCTGGTGGAGGCGTTATAAGCCTGAGAAGCCAGAGCCCTACGTACCCATCCTAGTTAAGCCGGGTAAAGAATTAAAGCCTTGAGGCAAGTATTATGAGAGCTGAGAGGTGAGCGTGGAGTGAAGCGGATAGGCATCCCGACAAGCAGGGGTGGACTAGACGACCTTGTAGCCGAGAGGTTTGGTAGAGCTCCAACAATCACGATAGTATCAGTAGACCCTTCAACCAGGAGAATCCTTAGTGTTGAAGTAGTAGCAAACCCAGGCGCGGAAGCCGGGAGTGGTGCAGGTGTTAAAGCAGCCCAAGCCCTCGCAGACCACGGTGTAGAAGTCTACGCTGGTCCAAGCCCCGGCCCGAACGCTTACGCAGCACTAACAGCACTAGGCATAAAGATCATAACGGTAACCGGGGTCACAGTTAGAGAAGCTGTTGAGAGAGTACTAGAAGAACTCGCAGAAAATCCCTAGCATACCACAGCATTCCACATGAAAGGCTTTAAACCCCACTAGAAGAATACCCAGGCTCCTCTAAAACTCTTCTCACCGACTCCACAAATCTTTCAACACGCTTCAAAGCCTTCTCGACATCTCCAGTACTACACCACCCCTCATAGAAACACGTGTGCATGCTACCTGCTGCTATCCATGCATCATAAACCCATTCACCCAGCTCTTCTATAAGCTTCTCCTTATACTCCCATAGCTCCCTGTGGCTTACAAGCCTCCTCCCCTCTCGTTTTAAAGCGTAGGCTTCTACTGCTAGAGCTGCCGAGCCCCACAGCCTCCCGGCAGCCTGCCTGTAATCCTTCTCCTCAAGCTCTCTCCGGGCTTCCACGAGAAGCTCTTGAGCCACCTCAATATACTCTACAGCTCTATCCCTGGGATCCAAGCTCTGCGATAACAATTCAATAGTATACTCTTCAAGCGTCATACCAGCTCTCTCAGCCAACACCTACCCCGATTAGTGCTGTACGTGTAGTAGTTAATTAAGACTAGAATGCCTTGTCTTCCTCTGAGTACACGGGGTATTTAACTACTTCCCGGCTTACATATGAGGGGTTAAGCTTACTGGTGTCTTAGTGACGGGCAAGCTCATCCTCTGTTTTTTCTGGTGCTGACGGGTCTGGTAAGTCTACGCTAGCCCGGCTTACAGCTAGATACTTCAGGGAGAAGGGTTTAGAGTCAGCTTCACGTGGCTCCGGGGGACTCATACCCTAGCCTCTATTCTCGCTAGAATACTAGGTAGATTCGAAGTGTTTAAGGGCTCCTGCAACCCCTACTACCATATTCTGCATCCCTGAGAGGATGACTGGCTCTGGGCTTTCATAGAGCTTGCTTCTATTACACCCGTCTACCTCTGGAGGTTTAAGTTGAAGAAGCTGCACGCTGATATCTTGATTGCTGAGCGAGGGATACTAGACTTTCTAGTCTGGCTTACGGCTACTCTAAGATGGCCTAGTGCTATTAGAAGCCTGCCTGGCAGGATTACTCTAGCATTAGCTGTAAGCTCCTGTAGTAAGCTAATCTATGTGCGAGCCGACAGGAATATACTATTAGAGAGGCGTAGAGGCTGGAGGGATGAAGCCTTAATACCATTCGAGCTAGTAGTCTACGATACACTAGCCTCAATTCTTAAGACACCGGTAGTAGATACTAGTAGAGCTAGCATCAGCGTGTCTCTTAGAGAGGTGTTAAGAGTAGTTGGCGAGGTACAGTAAAACAGCATTTAGAGTAGTATTCAATACAGTAGTACACGGAGTCTTCAACGGTAATCCAGCTGGAATTGAAGAATACATTAGGATAGCTTCCCTGAATAAAGTACTACTCCACTTCCTCCGTGCAGCCAGGGTAGAAGGCGAGATAAGGCTTAGAGAAGAAGCTAGATTCAAGTTATTCCAAGCTAGGCTCAGCGAGATAACAAGTGCTTTAGACGGGTTAAGATACGTTTTATTCAAGACTAGAAAACCAGTAGTCTACGTGCCCTCAGATATAGATGTACTCATTGATAGAAGACACGTGGGTAGAGCAGTTGAGAGATTGAGGAAGCTAGGCTATAGGATCGAGGTTGCCGAGCCCTACTGTGTAACTCTAACTCGTGGTAGCACTATTGTAGACCTCTACGTAAACCCTACTCTCGCTAGCACAGTATACCTTAATGGAGAGAAGCTACTAGAGTACACTATTGAAGACGGTGTTTACAGCGTGAAAGCCCCTGTGCTGAGCAGTGAAGCCGAGCTAGTAGTAGTTGCAGCACACGCAGTCTACAAGGAGAGACTCTACACGCTCAACGACTACGCCACGCTAAACTACCTCTACACTCCAAGAGCACGAGAACTCGCCAGGGAACTTAAAGTGGAAGCAGCAATCAGAGAAGCACTAGAAATCCATAGGCTCGTGAACTCAGAGCTCATAACAACCCCCTACAGGATCCCTCTAGCCAAGTGGACTACACTACTAGCCTTAAAACTAGCCGGGGACACGCAAACCAGAGCTACAGTACTCAATACTCTAAAAGCCCTCAGAGACAGGAGATTCGGGAAGCTAGCATACTCTAAGCTCACAAGAGAAACCTACTAAACCCGCACTCATCCCTGAATACTCTAGAAAACCACCAGGTCACGCATTACTAAGTCTTCTACAGAGTGAATATTTCACGAGAACTCCAGCTACTCTACCTGTCAAAATCAGAGGAAGGAATAAAATTAGACCCTAGTATACTACAATGGAGTCTAGTCGAGGCTACTGGTGACCAGGATTAATGGATGCTAAGATATCATTTATAACATTCACGAGGAATTCAGCTAAGCAGCTTCCACACTTGCTAAGTAATGTTAAGGATATTGTAGATGAGATAATTGTTATCGATGGATTTAGCGCAGATGAAACTGTAGAGATAGCTAGAAGCTTTGGTGCTAGAGTCTACCAGAGGAAGCCTTGGGGCTACGCTGACCCGGATAGAATGTTCGCTTTAAGAATGGCTAGCTACGAGTGGATCCTCTACCTGGACACTGATGAAAGATTAGGGAGGAGACTTAAAAGCGTGCTGAGAGACCTAGTAGCAAAAACACCCGAGGAAGTAGTAGCTTTCAGTGTTACACGCGTCAACACTCATAAAGGCAGGATTCTCCTAGGCCCCTTCTACCCGGACACACAGATTAGAGTATTCAGGAAGTCGAGGACAGTATACAAGGGGCTAGTTCACGAGCAGCCTATTATACACGGGCGAATCGTGCAGCTACCAGAAGAATACTATATTATCCACCTCCCCCTCGAGGAAGAACTACAGCGTAGAAAACTAGTCTTTTACGCTAAGCTAGAGGCATTAGAGTACTATAAGCGTGGAGGAAGCAGGAGAGTCTGGAGGAACCTGCTAAAGCTTGCACCCTTCAACACGCCATTAATCTACCTCTTCTACATTACTACACCACTAGTAATGGGCAGACCAATCAACAGCTACATGCTACTCGATGCAGTTAAACCAGCACTCTACGATGCACTCACAGAGACACTCATGAAGACAAGGAGTAGAAGACAGAGGAAGATAGCAAGGCTAATCCAGGAGAAAGGTTTAATCCAGCTACTAGGCTTACAGTAGCACCTAGAACCCTCACAGACTTCATGATACCGGCTACGAGTTATCAATACACCTAGCTCTCTACACCGGGTTGCACTTGAATAGCTACTCCTAGAGCCGGCTTGGAGTTGATTTGTATAGACTACCTCTGAAGAAATCATATAAGTGAAGACAGCAATCCTTATCTGGAGTGTTAGAGTACCCTAGGAGAAGGGCCTCTACGAAGATTCCTACACGAGCGTATAGGGAAAGGGCCTTTACTGAAGAAGTTGAGGGAAGAGTTCTTTAAGGCTTCAACTAGAATTATTGACGTTGCACAGTTTAATAGAGTACTCTCCCATGATATCGCTAAAGCTAGAGCAGTTGTCGTAATACTCTCTCCATTCCTGAAGCTTGATAGAGTAAACCTCTTCCTAAGCATTAGGAGTATACGAGAGGCATTAGGTTTAGAGATACCCCTCTCGATAAGGGAAGGAAGAGCGAGAGAGCCGGGTACTGGATTTAAGCCGTGAACACCTAGCTTAAGAGGATGTACATGAAAACTACAATAATAATACCTGGAGTATATTTTAGTGGCTTTAGCATTATCCAGGTATCATAGTGAGGGTCTTGGCAAGGCTTCTATCATTAGTGCTAGCTTTATTCCTGATAGTACTCCTCCTAACAGTACTCTACGTGAAGCCTGCACTCAAATACAGCTATAATACTACAACCTCATTCAATACTACTATAGGTGGAGAAGCTGGAGTAGTATCAGAGCTAGGCGAGGTACCCTGGGTTAAACTAACAGTGCTAGTAGACAATAGCCCTAACCCATTCAACAGTGAGCTAGTGGATGCATGGGGTTTATCAATCCTAGTTGAAACACCATTCAACGTGATCCTATTCGATGCCGGCCCAGACCCTCTTGTTCTACAGCATAATGTAGAGGTACTCGATAAGAGCTTAGAGAAAGCAAGCTTTATTGTTATATCACATGAGCATGGAGACCATGTCAGGGGACTTGAATATATTGCTGGAGTCAACGGGAGTATCACAGTCTATATTCCAGGGCATGCATCCCAGAACACCGAGGAGTGGATTAAGAGCGTAGGGTTTAAGCACGTGGTTAGAGTCTACAGTACAATTAAGCTGAGTGAAGGAGTAGCAGTTGTAGGCGAGCTCTACGGCCCACCCTACGAGCAGGCACTAGCAGTCAACGTTAAGGGGTTAGGGCTTGTAGTACTAGCTGGATGCAGTCATCCAGCGTAGACAGGATTGTCGAGAAGACTGTAAGAGAACTAGGAGTTAAACCCTACGCTGTCATAGGAGGCTTCCACCTAGCAGGTGCACCAGGCTACAAGCTGGAGAAGGTAGTAGAACACCTTGTAGGCCTCGGAGTAAAGAGAATATACCCAATCCACTGCAGCGGTGAGGGAATTAGAGAGCTATTGAAGACAAAACACCCGGAGCGCTATGGCGAAGCGTACGTTGGCTCTACCATAGAATTCAGAGGTCAGTAACAAGGGCTGAGAGCAGTAGACGGCTAGAAAGCTTATCCCTACACACTCTACTAGGAGTATTTGGGTTACGAGGGCTGAAATACCTAGGTATATTAGCTTTAATGTTCTACCTCCCTATCTTCGCGAATTAGTTCTACCATTTCGCTGACATCCATTCCAGCTAGTACATCACGCTTCTGCTTCAGCCTCTCTTCTAGAATAGCGAGTCTACGGCGGCGTACTTCATTCTCAAGAGCATTTCTAATGAGCTCTGAGATATTGATGTTTAATCGCTTAGCCTCTTCTAGAAGCTCTCTTTTAACTCTAGCGGAGATGATCACATACTCGCTCATAAAGTATACACCTATGTAAATGCTTGTGTATTACAGGATATAAACCTAGTCAATAGACGCATCCTTCTTCGAGTTTAAACTTAATGCTGGAATTAAATGCTTCTATGCGTTTACTTAGCTTCAGCTTGAAGCCTCCTCATGTAGTACTTGAAGCCTCGGTACTCGACTTCTATAAGCTTACCCTCGCTCAGCAGCTTCTCGACAATACTCCAGTTAGAGCCAGCTCTCCTCAATAGCTCTTCTACCGCATCCCTGCGCATAGGGTGGACGGCTGTTATGCTTAGTAGATCCTCTTCAGCATTCCCTGTAGATGAGAAAGCACTACCCTCGTAGCCTATCAGGTATTCAACTCTACTGGCACCAAGCTTCTCCGAGAAAACCTGGAAGGCAGTATTCAAGACATCCTCTCTAGCTGGTCTAACCCACTTCTCTGCTGAAGGCCTCGTCGGGATAGCAATATAGGCTTTACTCAGCCTTCTAAGCTCTGCTAGGAAGCCTGCTATCCTCTCCAGCTCCCCCTCGTAGCTCACGCTGTCTATAAGCATGGTTTCACTAGTGATAACCCCATTGAACTCCTCTGAGAAGACTCTTATACCCTCTAAGATCTCGCTGAGCTTCAGGCTTCTATGAGGCCTGTTCACCCTCCTCCACAAGTTCTCGCTGACAGCATCTACTTTCACTGAAACGTAGCTGGCTTCCACTAGATCCCTTCTAACATCCTCCCGCCAGAGGAGTGAGGAGTTGGTTATAACAGCTACGGGAATCCCGATCTGCTTTAAAAGCTCGATCTCCCTGCCAAGGTTAGCATCTAGTGTCGGCTCTCCATCCGGGACGAAAGTAATGTAGTCAATCCTCTCCCCTCTTGAAGTAGCCTCTTCAACCCTCCTCTCAACCTGAGTGAAGATATCTTCAGGCTTATAGAAGACTCGTCTCTCAGCAGTCAGCATGATAGTCCTACCCAGCTGGCAGTACACGCATGAGCAGGAACAAGTCTTCGCTGGAATATTATTTACACCTAGACTCCTACCCAGCCGCCTCGATGGAACAGGCCCAAAGACAAGCCCCGTAACACCACCCACTACACTATAAAACCCGCTAGGCTTTAATACCTAAGCATCCCGCGTTGAGGGGCTCACAGTGAGCTAGAATCCTGGTTCAAGAGCAGGCTACACCCCATCAATACATTAAGGCTACCGTTACTACAGCTCGAGAAACCGTACTTCATTTTCACTCAGTGTTATTTAAAGTTTAATGGAAGCTTTAATACATCTTATCGGTTGGGGTGTTTACGTAGCCTTGAGCACCGTGATAAGAGTGTGTGTACCCCGTAAACTTAAAGAGTTAATGGATAAGTTTAAAGACGTAGTTAACTGGAGTGAAGAGATACGTGGGTTCATAGAGAGACGGGTAAAAGAACTCCACTGTAAGAAGATTCTCGTGGAGGTTAGAGGTGTCATAGAGCAGCTACCTGAAACTCCAGCTGGTACTACAAGCAGATATGTGAGGGAGGATCGTGATAGTAATTGATGTATAAGCCCTCGCGAAATACCTGCTGGGAGAAGTCAACTGGCTTGAAGTAGAAGATTACCTTGAGAAAGGTGTCTACAGCTTAGATCACGTTTAAAAGAAGTAGCAAATGCTATATGGAAGAAGGTAGTAGAGATAGCATTAGACTACAATATAACAATCTACGACCCTCTATACATTGCATGCATTCAAGCACGGCGAGCTTCTTACAAGTGATATCCGGCAGGCAGAAGTATCTAAGAGCCTGGGCGTGCACGCATATTATATCGAGTAATTTTCAATTGCTAGCTTAATGCTACTACTTCAGTTTTTCCGCTATAGCTTTCACTAGCTTCTCAACCTCCTCGATAGCATCTTCTACATCCTCCCTGGTTGCTAACCCCTCATAGAAGTTTCTATGCATGGAGTCAGCTATCTTGAATACTATTCTAACCCATGAACCAATCTCCACAGCAACTTCATTCTTATACACCCATAACTCTGCATGGGATTCCAGTCTACGTTTTCTTCTAGCGAGAGCATGAGCTTTAATAGCTAGCGCGCAGGCACCCCAGATCTTCTCTGAAGCCTGTCTTAAATCACCTCTACTAAGCTCTTCTCTAGCCTGTTCGACTAGATGGAGAGCGGTTTCAATATACTTACCTGCTGCTTCATCCGGATCCATGGAACCGAAGACCAGGTCAGCTAGATACTCTTCTACACTAAGACCTGCTCTAGAAGCTCTCTTAGCGATCTCCTCGACTAGAATCTCAGGTAGAGTAATAGTTGAAGACAACGAGAGGCACCAAGATAAGACTATAAGCTGGGTACTAATAAACCTTCTAGTTTTACCTGTCTTTAATCAAAATACATCTTCCAGGAGCTCTCCTCTAGCTCTCGCAGGGAACTATCATGTATCCACTTGTAGTGTAAACGCTTTAAACTACACTCTCATTATCTCGCTGCTACTAATGAATCTCTTATACCATTTCTCGTAGCCTTCTCTCGTCGTGATGTGTAGTTCTACAGGAGCCTCAGTACTCTTGTATACTCTAACCATCATTTCATACTTCCTCTCAATTCTATCGGTGACTACTAGTATATCTATATCGTTTACTCCCGTGAACTCGACTCGCACAACAGAGCCGAACACGTATACTTCCGCGCATGGATCCACCTCCTGGATTACCGCTTTTACTCTCTCCGCGATATCCTTATAGTTCTTCAGCATACCGTATACTCTACTCTCATAGTTCTTCGACAATAGGCTTGAACACCTCTCTAACAAACCTTAAAAGGTCTATAGACTCCTCCTTCTCGTATACTATTGGAAGGTATCTTGAAGCTATATATGCTTCTTCAAGTCTTGCAATATAGTGTAGGTTCCTGACATCGTCGACTAGGACTAATACTCTCCCATCGATCTCTCCGAGCTCCCTGATAAGCCTTCTAATAGAATACGTCCTAGGATAAGACCCCTTCCTGACTAGCAGCTTATACTTTAATATCAGCTGGCAGTACTGCTCCAAGCTGAAAACCCCTAGATCATACTCTCCCTCGCTGATAAGTCTCTCGGCGAGCTGTAGAAAGGCTTCAGCCCTCCTCCTAACAATATTAGCTTCCTCAAAGGACATCCTCTCACCTAGAAGATCCTCTACGCTAATCATGGATCACAGCATGGTTATTTAGTAATGCTTGAAGCCTTCAACGTGAGATGCAGGTGTATTTTAAATCACAGTATAGATTAACTGTAAGTGTGGAGTGTACCCCTGCTTTAACTAGAGTTTAGAGAGGGCTGTGATACCTTGTATAGGAAGGGGTTGGAGCATCTAGCTGAGCCTTACAGGACGCTTATTTCAAGGCTTCTAGAGGAGCTACTAAAGCTTGTTAACAGCAGATTGAAGTCACTGGTAGTCTACGGTAGTGTAGCTCGAGGAGACTACAGGAGGGATAGTGATGTAGACCTGCTAGTAGTTATCGATGGGCTCCCGAGGAGTCGTTTCGAGAGATTAAGGCTTTTTAGTGAAGCTGAAGCCAGGTTAGAAGAGCTTTTGGAGAGACTACTGGATGAAGGCTATGCTGTATCACTCTCACCAGTAATTAAGACTCCTGAGGAGGCCTCGCGATTCAGCCCTCTATACCTTGATATGATTGAAGACGCAGTAGTAGTCTACGATGAAAACAGCTTCTTCGAGAACATACTAGTGAAACTAAGAGAAAAACTCGAGCAGCTTGGAGCTGAACGAGTAAGAATAGGGAGGAAATGGTATTGGAGACTCAAGAAAAACTACAGGTTCGGAGATGTGATAAGCATTGAATAACATTGCTTTAGCTTAGATCACATGTCAGGGGTTATGATAAGCCTTGGCACACATTAGCCTCGTCCCCCTCTGGGTTCATAGGGGGCACGTCATGGGCCTCACACCCTTTCAGGGTAATCCCGCTCCCTCTCTTCACGTGCATCTTCCACGAGTGGATCACTCTCTTAGTCACTACTCGGTGGAAGGTGCTTGGAGAGGGAGGAAACCCCCACATCCTTAGGTAGAGGTTTATGGCTCCATTCAATTGCCTGTTTATTCTTAGCCTGCACCTATCGCACTCTAAGACCTGCCCCTCTAAGCGCTTCATTCTCCCGCCGCATCTGGGGCAGGTTTTTGTTGAGTTTCTTGGGTCGAGTAGTTTGACTCTCGCTTTATAGCTCATTAAAGTTACTATTTGCCTCCAGTTCTGCCTAGAAATAACCCTGTTATGCACCCTCTTATTATTGAACATCCCTTGCTTTTCTAAGTTCTCGAAGCCGTGCTCGTAGCCTCTGAACTCCCTTGCGAGCTCGGTTGTCAGCTTATGCAGGAAGTCCTTGACCCTATTTTTATGCCTCTTGGAGTATTTCTCAAGTAACCTCCTAGCAGTTTTGGGCTTCTCCTTGCTTAACCTCTGTAGTTTCCTCCTCTTGTTCTCGTACGCGATGTGCATCGTGTAAAGAGGCTTCAAGTCAATCCTGATCCAGCCCTTATCGCAGAAACCGTCCATGGATAGCAAGTTGAGATCCCAAGCAATCTTATTCGCCGGCTTTGGATCGGCGGGCTTCCTGAAGATGATTATTAATTCATCCTCCTTGAGAATGAGCTCGCCTAGATCGCAACCTTCAACCCTCCTTTTAAACCACGCCCTCGTCAGGTCGAACTCCAAGTACAGCTCCCTGGGCTTCACCGTGACTCTAATCTTCTTATTCCTGTACACGTAGAGTGTCTCTTTAACTCTAACAAACCTCTTCTTAACTACTGGCTTCTTCCTACCCCTCCTCCCCTTGATGTAGTTCCTTCTCCACGACTCGATAATCGAGTAGGCGACCCTCACCGCAGAATCGGCGTAGTGAGTGGCGTAGCTCCAATCCCTCAGCAACGAGTTCCTGAGGTTCTTCTTGAACTCCCTCGACTTCGGGATTAAAGGAACTAGCCTCTTGCCCTTCCTCCTCCACTCGATGTTCTCCCAGATTGCATCTACCGCCCTCTGTAAGAGGTTCCTGTAGTCGTCTAGGAACTCCTTTACGTCGTAGCTATGCTTTATTTTATAGCTGAGGATCCTGTATGAGCTGTTTCGCACCCTCAACCACCTTCCTGTACTTGTGCGATCCCACGCCGTACAGTTTTCCAGCGAAATGAGAGATTACCGTGATTAAGTCCTCGACTAGCTCTTCGCGTGTCGTTTTCTCTCCACTATTTACCACAACTATTTCAGCCCCGTAGCTTCAGCTTACATAGGTGCGTCTTAACATGGTGAAAACAGCTTAAAAACACATTGATAATCCGAATCTTAACATGATGAAAGCAGCTCTGAGAATGGTGGTGGGTGTAGAGCCTCCGAAGTGGCATGATGTGGGACCCGTATTGAGAAGAGAGAAGAATAGATTCTCAGAATGGTTCCGGGAGAGAATACCTGAACTAGCATTTATCTCTAGGAGTTTAAAGAGGGAAAGAGAGCCATCAATGTATGGTGACGAGGAGACAGGGCTACCAGCGGAAGAACTATACACGCAGTATGATGCAGAGCATGCTTTAAGACAAGCTAGACTAGTAGTGGAACTCGTAGAGAAGCTAATCGAGGAGGCTTCAAGCCGGGGCAGGTAGTACCTGGAAGCTGAGTGAAGCTCTCACTCAGTAGTGGAGTATAGCTTAGCCTCAGCGGGTTAAAGCTTAATACTTTATTCTACTTAACATGTATCCTGGTGCTGGGTTTGACCGAGGTCTCCCGTATAGCAGGTATTCTTGAATCTATAGTGCGTACTCCATCCTACAGTCTGCTCGGCCTGGCTGGCGGGAGAGTAGTATATCTTAGTACCCTGGAGGGGGTGTTAAGCCTCTGGTCTATGGATGAGAGTGGTGGTGATAGGAGGAGACTTACAGTTGAACCTGTGCATGGTGTAGCTCTACCTAGACCTGAAAGCCCCTACGTAGTGTTTACTAGGGATGTAGCACGCGGGCGGGAACTCCACAAGTTATTCTACGTTGACGCTTACAGCGGCGGGGAGAAGCTTCTAGCTGACACCCCCTTAATGAGGATCTTTGGCGTGGGATTTGATGGCTCGAAGGTAGCGTTCACAGGGGCTACGGCTGAGGAGACAGCTATCTACCTAGCTAGACTTGACGGGAGCTGGGAGAAAATACACCGTCTCAGTAGTCTTGCATTCGTCACAGATGTAAAGGGCGAGTATATTACTGGGAGCGGTAATCTACGCGGCGATCCCCGCTCCTCCGAGATATTCGTGTATAACCTGGATACAGGTGAATTCAAGGTTTACACGCCTAAACCAGGCTCACAGAACAAGAATCCCGTTGTAGGGGATGAAGGAATCCTCTTCGAGAGCGACTATGAGGGAGTGAATAGATTATACCTGTATGATCCTGAAGCCGGCACGCTTAAGAAAGTTGAATTCAAGTACAGGGACTACGAGGAGTTTAATCCAGTAGAGCATGATGCCTACGGGTGGAGTACTAGTGGAGTTATATGGGCTGTAGGCAAGAAGAATGGGAGGTCAAGGCTATTCCTTGATGGAAGGCATGTTAAGTTGCCTGAAGGCACTATCCACGGCCACCCAGTTTTCACTGGTAGCAGAGTTCTCGTAGCAGTCTCAAACCTCCTGAAGCCACCGAGAATAATTGAGGCAAGCGTTGAGAACAGGGAGGTGAGAGTTATTGTTGATAACAAGCTGCCCGAGGATGTTGAGAGGAATCTAGTTGAAGTAGTATTCACTAAATACAAGTCTTTCGACGGCCTGGAGATACCAATGTATATTGCATTATCCAGTAGTACTCCTAAGCCAGGGCCCACAGTAGTCTACGTGCACGGCGGCCCCTGGAGCGAGGTACGCGACTCATGGAGCATGATGATTACTGCACTCGTAGCAGCAGGCTACCACGTGCTCGCACCAAACTTCCGTGGGTCAACTGGGTATGGTGAGAGCTTCCGTATACTAGATATCGGCGACCCTGGAGGCGGCGACCTAGAAGACGTAGTATACGCGGCTAAATGGGGTGTTGAAAACAAGATAGCTGACCCAGAGAGAGTAGCTGTAATGGGCTACAGCTACGGTGGCTATACAACATACCTTGCTATGGGTAAGCACCCAGAACTATGGAGGTGTGGTGTAGCCGGGGCAGGTATAGTTGACTGGGAGGAGATGTACGGGTTGAGTGACGCTGTATTCAGGCAGTTCATAGACGTGTTATTTGCTGGCAGGAGAGAACTATGGAGGGAGCGCTCGCCAATAACCTACGTAGACAGTGTTAAGAAGCCATTATGCATAATACACCCGCAGAACGATACGAGAACACCATTAAAGCCTGTGCTAAAGTATATCGAGAAGCTCCTAGAGAAAGCTGGAGTATTCGAGGTGCACGTAGCACCCGATATGGGCCACATGATAGCTAGAATGGATGACGCTGTGAAAATACTACTACCAGCACTACTCTTCCTTGAAAGATACCTTAAACAGTAGGAGGGAGTATAGCTCGAGAGGAATGAATCCCCTAAGGTTTCCTGGCTAAGGCTCCAATATATAGTTTTATTGATTAAAGCTCATACAGGCCTCTAGCTGACAGCTTTGAGAAAGGATTCAATGCTAGCATCCTATCGCACTCTAACAAGTAGGAAGCTATTTTAACTAGGGGCAGGGAGATTAATTGCTAGGGGAGATTAATGTGAAAGGTGTTGTGCTTCACGGTGGGCTTGGCACCAGGCTCCGCCCGTTAACTCACACTGGGCCTAAGCAACTCATCCCTGTTGCCGGTAAGCCTGTTAGCCAGTGGGTTCTCGAGGATCTCCGCGACTCGGGTGTAAGAGATATTGCTGTAATCTTAGGTAGCGTTTTCCCTGAGCGTGTTGTAGCGTATTATGGTGATGGCTCGAGGATCGGCGTCAACTTAACCTACATATATCAGGGTTACCCTTACGGTATAGCTCATGCGGTCTACCTGGCGAGAGACTTCGTGGGTGACGAGCCCTTCGTAGTCTACCTCGGTGATAACATTATAGCTAGCGGGATAAGAGGGTTTGTGGAGAGATTCGAGGAGAGTAATGCTGACGCAATGATACTTCTAGCTAGAGTCCCAGACCCCCAGAGGTTCGGTGTAGCTAGATTCGACGAGAATGGAAGACTTATCGGGCTGGTGGAGAAGCCTAGAGCACCTCCAAGCGAGTACGCGCTGGTTGGAGTATACTTCTTCAGGCCGCCGTACATATTTAAGGCTATTGAGGAGCTTAAGCCTAGCTGGAGGGGCGAGCTGGAGATCACTGATGCAATCCAGAAGCTATTAGACTGGGGTCTCCGCGTAGACTACGCTATTGTGAAAGGCTGGTGGAAGGATACTGGCACACCCCAGGATATACTCGATGCAAACAGGCTTCTACTAGATGAGAGAGTCAAGGAGACAGTGATTAAAGGTATTGTTGAACCCGGCGCAGTCATCGAAGGCCGTGTAGTAGTAGAGGAGGGAGTACAGGTAGCCTCGAGTGCTGTAGTAAGAGGGCCAGCCTACATAGGGCGGGGCAGTATCCTCGGTGAGAACAGCTATGTGGGGCCGTATACTAGCATAGGGCAGAATGTTGTATTGAGGAGTGTTGAGGTAGAGAATAGTATAGTAATGGATGGAGCAAGACTAGAAAATGCTGGTAGAATAGTTGAAAGCATTATTGGAGCTGAAGCCGTAGTGAGCTCAGGCAACAGTATCCCCAGAGGACACCGGTTTATCATTGGAGAGAAGTCTAGAGTAGACTTGTAGGAGGCATTAAGCATGAGGCTCTACGTGACTGGTGGAGCAGGCTTCATAGGCAGCAACTTCGTGCGCTACATGCTTAAAAAGAATAAGGATACAGTTATCCTAGTCTACGATAAGCTCACTTATGCTGGACGGCTGGAGAACCTAGCTGGACTACTCGAGGATAAACGCCTCACCTTCATTAAAGGAGATATCGTTGACAGCGAGATGCTCTCGAAGACTCTAAGAGAATTCAAGCCTGACGTAGTAGTAAACTTTGCAGCTGAAACACACGTCGACCGCAGTATAGTTGACCCAGCTCCATTCATTGAGACTAATATTAAAGGCGTCTTCCAGCTCCTCGAGGCAACTAGAAGACTTGAAATACCCCTCCTCATTCACATAAGCACTGATGAAGTCTACGGGGACCGCTTAAACCTGCCGCCGGCAAGCGAGGAGGAGAAGCTACAGCCGAGTAGCCCCTACTCTGCTAGCAAGGCTGCCGGCGACCTGCTGATAGCAGCCTACTGGAGGACCTATCGGATCCCAGCTATAATAGTGAGGCCTTCAAACAACTACGGGCCGTACCAGTATCCTGAGAAGCTTATTCCACGAGTAATCATTAGAGCACTCAGCGGTAAGCCTATACCAGTATACGGTGGTGGAAGCCAGATTAGAGACTGGCTCTACGTTGAAGACTTCGCTGAAGCTTTAGAAATAATCATCAGTAAGGGGAGGACTGGAGAAATCTATAATGTACCCGGAGGCAACGAGAAGAAGAATATCGAGGTGGTGAAAGATATCTTAAGGCTAATGGGTAAGCCTGAGACACTGATACACTACACAGAGGATAGACCAGGCCACGACTACAGGTACTCGATGACAGGTGATAAAATACGCAGTTTAGGCTGGAAGCCTAGGACACCGTGGCTTGAGGGATTAAAGAAGACTATTGAATGGTATCTTTCAAACGAGTGGTGGTGGCGCCCGCTTCTAGACGACTACTACTTGAAGAAGGAGGAGCCGTGGAGGTGACACGAGTGGCAGCCCGTGTACTAGTGACTGGTGCAAGCGGGCTCCTAGGCTCCAAGCTAACGCTGCTTCTAGCTGAGAAGGGCTACGAGGTTGTAGCAGTCTACAGGGAGCATAAGACTCCAGGCGTGGAGAGCAGTACACGGAACATTAAAGCTGTACCTCTGTATCTCACAGACTGGATTCACCTAGAGGATCTTATACTCAAGGTTAAACCAGAGGTTATAGTTCACGCAGCCGCTTACACTGATGTAGATGGCTGCGAGCGAGATAAGATTCAAGCATGGAGGATTAATGTTGAAGCTACTCGCAGTATTGTGAGAACTGCTAGAGTCGTGAACTCTCATGTAGTATACATCTCCACAGACTACGTGTTCGACGGCGAGAAAGGATTGTATAGTGAGCATGATACACCTAACCCTGTAAACTACTATGGGTTAACAAAGCTGATAGGCGAGGAGATCGTTAAGAGCAGCGACCTCCTCTACACTATTATTAGGACTAGCGCTGTATATGGTGTAGGCGGCTCTAAGAAGAGCTTTGCAGAGTACATCGTGGAGAAACTCAGTAGAGGGGAGGAGGTTAAAGCCCTAGTAGACCAGTACGTGTCGCCAACATACAATAAGCTGCTAGCTGAAGCAGTAGCTGAAGTAGTAGAGGTTAAACCTCTAGGCGTGCTCCACGTAGCCGGGCCCCGGTTAAGCCGCTACGAGTTCGCTAGGATTACAGCTGAAGCCTTAAGCCTGCCTAGTAGTCTAGTAGTAGAGGCTAGAATAGATGAGTTTAAAGAGAAGTGGATTGCCAGGAGGCCACGGGATTCAAGCCTGGATACATCGAGAGCTAGAAGGATACTTAAGACTCCATTCTACGATTTAAACCTAGCGCTCAAGGAGTTCAAGAAGGAGGCTACTGTACTACTAGGCAGGTAGAGTTGAGGGGATGCCCTTCAAGAGCTTCAAGAGGCTTGAAATACCTGATTTAATTCTAGTGGAGCCAGTAGTATTCCCGGATGAAAGAGGATTCTTCGTAGAGCTATACAAGTACTCATCCTACATGCTGGAGGGAGTAAACTACGTGTTCGTTCAAGCTAATCTAAGTAGATCTAAGAGGGGAGTTATCAGGGGACTACACTACCAGCTTAAACCAATGGAGCAAGGCAAGCTGGTGACAGTATTAAACGGTAGAATAGTCGATGTAGCCGTGGATATAAGAAGAGGATCCCCGTGGTTCGGCAAGCACGTGATGGTCGAGCTTTCAGCCGAAGAGCCCCGGCTACTCTGGATCCCTCCAGGCTTCGCCCACGGCTTCCAGGCACTAGAAGACAACACACTAGTCCTCTACTTCGTGACAAAAGAGTACAGTAGAGAGAGCGAGAGATGCATAAACTGGAGCGACCCCGAGCTAGGCGTGAAGTGGCCTATAAGAGAAGCAGTAGTAAGCAGTAAAGACGAGAAGTGCCCTCCACTAAGAGAAGCAGAAGTAAACTTCGAGTACCCTTAAATCCTTAAACTCTTGTAGTCCAGGTGAGCGGGCATCGTGACCTGGCCACGTGTCTCTATACTCTGGTTAAACCATAATAGCATGAAGATATTGGATATCGTTAAGAAGTCCCTGGAAGCAGTAGCAGAACTCGACTACCCTAACTACGAGGTTATAATAGTTGACAACGGGTCAACCGACGGCAGCTATCAGGAAGTTAAAAATATCGCTGAAAAACTCCCAGTGGATAAGAAAGTTATTAGATTAGAGAGAAATCTAGGGTTCACAGGAGGTAATAATATAGCTTATAAGGCACGGGATCCAGGTTCCAAATACGTAGTATTATTGAATAATGATGCAATACCGCTTCAGAGTAGCTTAAGAGAACTCGTAGAATACATGGAGTCTATGAGGGATGTGGGAGCTGCTCAAGGGGTAATCATCAACCTGGAAACCGGGTTGATTGATACATCAGGCGGTATACTAACTGAACTACTTGTGGTTCATCAATTATATCAAGGTTTAAACCCGCATACTATTAAAAAGGCATTCTATGTAACATACGCTGACGGCGCTTACTCAATATATAATGTTGAAGCTTTGAAGAAAGCTACAGGCTATGAAGATAAAATATTCTATGATGAAATGTTCGCCTACTACGATGACTGCCTACTAGGATTAGAATTGTGGAACACCGGCTTCAAAGTGGTGTCTTATCCTATAGTTACTAGCCTTCATAGTAGATCATCTACATTTAAGCGGGTAAAACCCTTGCAGCTTTATCTCGCAACCCGGAATTATACAGTATTAAATGAAGTAAGCAATAGCAAGTATAAACTCCTGATAAGAAGTATAGGTTTAAGGAGGAGAGTACTGTTAAGGACGCTACTACTAGGTATTTTCCCCTCTATGGCTTCCATAATTTCAGGGAGTAAAGTAGCAGGTTCAGCTAGAGAGGTGTTCAGGATGCTCCATAAGGCTTACATGGACGGTATTAAACTTGGAGGAAAAATACTTAGAGAAAGAAGTACGCTGATAGACCTGTATAGGGCTCCCCTGATAAGAGAGGCCGAGAGTAGTGCTGTATTTAAATTGCTCACTGGTTTAGGTATCGATTATCTTAGGCGAAGCTATGCGGTAAAAATATCCATGTTGTTCGAGCGTGAATTGTATAAGTATGAAGCTGTAGCCTAGGATACTAATTTATGCAGGGTTTCCCAGTAGAGCAGTCGCAGCTCCTGAAGAGAAGCCTATTCCACTATCATAGCATACCTTAGTGAAGAAGAAAAATTCCTGGAGTGCATCACGAGAGCTGAGTATATAGTTGGCTACAGCGGTCTCCGGGGCTCCGAGTACTCAACGGTCATGGAATCTAGTGGAAACCAACTTCACTGAGGCTTCAATCTCAGGCTTATATTAATGTGAGAGAAAGTACTATATTTGATGATGAAGCTATGGAAACCCGATGATATTTCCATCTTTAAGCCTGGTGACCATACAAGTTAGAGTAGAACAGCGGTAAACCCGAAGGGGGATTGAAGCCTTGTGCTTGAAGCTTGCTGGATCGTGGTGAATGCTGTTTGAATTACTGTCTTACTTGAGAGGCTTCTTTCTCGTAGAGCCAGCATCGAACCCAGACTCCCTTATCCTTAATGTAGAATTCTGGTGGTGTTCTCTCGCATTTCTCAGATGCATGTGGGCACCTGTTTCTAAATCTACATCCTTTCACTATGAACTCCTTCTCCTCTATACCTCCCAGCTTTATCTTTGAGAGCCATGATGGCTTCTTCTCGAGGTTTGGTTCCGGAATGGATTCTACAAGTGTTTTAACATAAGGGTGGAGGGGGTCGATTAAAACTTTCTCTGCAGGGCCTCTCTCCATGGTTTGCCCTCTTAGTAGTATCATTATCTCATTGCTCACGTAGTACGCGGTTGAGAGGTCGTGTGTTATGTAGATGAAGGAAATACCCTCTTCTTCTTTAAGCTTCTTGAATATCTCGAGGATGTTTGTTCTAAGTGAAGCATCCAGCATTGAGACTGGCTCATCAGCAATTATAAGTCTAGGCCTGGGTATTATTGCTCTAGCTATTGATACTCTCTGAAGCTGTCCTCCTGAGAACTCTGAGGGCCTCTTACCCTTAACTTCCTCCGGGTGAAGCCCCACGGATTCAAGGCTCTTTGCTACTATATCCTCAGCCTCTTTTCTATCGCCGGCTATCTTTAAATTTAACGCTGTATCTACTAGGTAGGAATAGACGTCTCTGAGAGGATTGAATGTCGAGTAGGGGTCTTGGAATATAGGTTGAACTTCTCTTCTAAACCATTTTTTCTCATCCTTACTCAACTTGTGCACGTTCCTACCCTTGTAGAGTACTTCACCTGAGTCGGGTTCGAGCACGCCTAGAATTATCTTTGCTAGCGTTGACTTACCGGAGCCGCTTTCCCCTGCTATCGTGTAGATAGATGGATTACTGCCTAACTCTAGATATATGTTCTCAAGCGCGTTGAATTGAAATCCAAATACTACGCCGTATCTAAAGGTTTTCGTCACGTTTACTACTTTGAGGAGTGATTCCTCTGTCATTTCCTACCCTCCGAATACAGCCAGCATTTAACGTAGTGGCCTGGCTCTACTTCTACTAGTGGTGGCTCCTCCCTCCTGCAGATATCCCTAGCTAGAGGGCACCGCGGGTGGAAGCGGCATCCCGGTGGAGGAGACTTAAGATTCGGCGGTAGTCCCGGTAATCCCTTCCTAGGAGTTCTATCACCTATTAATGGAATTGACTCTATGAGGGCCTTAGTATAGGGGTGGAGCGGTTTCTGCAGTATCCTCTCGGTTTTACCTACCTCGACTATTTTCCCCGCGTACATGACGGCGATTCTATCCGTGATCATCGATATTACGCCTATATCGTGGCTGACAATGATGAGCGTGCTCTTATACTTTCTCACGTTTTCAAGCAGGCTTTGAAGCACTCCCCTCTGAACGATTACATCGAGCCCTGTGGTGGGTTCATCCGCTATGATTACTTTAGGCTTAAGCATGAGAGCTAGAGCTATTATTATCCTTTGCCTCATACCACCGCTTAACTGATGAGGGTACGCGTTGAGAACATCTCTTGTTAACCCTACCTCCTCAACATGCTTTGAAATAAGCTTTACTGCCTCATTCTTCTCCATGCCTGCATGATATTTTAGTGTTTCAATGAAGTGATCTCTAATCCTCATCGTGGGGTTTAAAACACTCATCGACTGCTGAGGGATGTAGCTAATGGTTTTCCACCAAAGTTTTCTTCTCTCTGCAGGTTTTAAGGATATCATGTCTACCGGGTTCTCACTAGCATCTAATACTACTTTTCCACTCTTCACGACTAAAGGTGGGGTTAAATCCCCGTATATAATTTTCACCAGTGTGGATTTCCCGCTACCAGACTCTCCAACTATTCCGAGGACTTCCTCATTGTAAACCTCGAGGCTTACATTGCTTACAGCATCTATGTAGTCTTTTTCGGATGAGCCTACCTGATACCCTCCTCTCACGCTTTCAAGCTTTAAAATCCAGTTTCCTCTCATTCAAGCTACCCCCTTAGTCTTCTTTCTAGGTTCGATGTATTCGGCGATACCAATGGAAATTAAGTACAAGCTTATCATTATCAGTATTATGAGTATTACTGGAGTCAGAAACCACCACCAAATACCTCTGAATAGAGAGGGGTAGCCTATAACAGACCAGTATATCATTGTACCCAAGGTATCCTTGTGGAGTATAGATAACCCTAGTATTGCAAGACCAGCTTCACTACCTATAGCATAGAGCACGGTATTGGTGAAGTTGACTAGGTGCCATCCAAGCACATGTGGCAGTATCTCCCTGAAAACTATTTCCCACTCAGTTAGTCCTGAGAAACTAGCTGTAATTATAAATTCTCTTTCTCTTAAACTCAGCATTATCCCTCTAACCTGTCTAGCCGGCCATGGCCATGAGGATATCGAGAGAATTAGTGCTATAAGAAACATGTTGATGTAGTTTTTAAGAAGCATGACGAGTACTACCTGTAATGGTAGCGGGGGTGTAACTATAAATATATCTGTTAGAGTCATTAAAAGCTTCTCAATTAACCCTCCTTTATAGCCGGCCACGATACCAGTTAAAAGCCCTATATGTGCTGCTATGAGAGCTGTTGTAAAGCCTATCAGCAGCGAGTTTGCCACAGCACTCGTAGCCGACCAGAAAACACTCCTGCCTGTTGTAGTAGTCCCTAAGAGAAGATCTAAGCTTGAAAATGATGGAGGAGCATCCTTCGGGTACTTGAACCATCTTTCAAATCCGGGAGGAGCGAATAGAGAGATTAAGGCGAATAGTATTAAAATTAAAAACAATATAAGTCCCGCTCTGAATTTCAAGCTTGACCTATATATACTAGCGGAAGTTCTCATTAGATTTACAAGATAAAGTTTTAAAGTCAACATCTTCACCTCAACCGTACTCTAGGATCTATGAAAACGTAGATCACATCGAGTATGAAAGTAGCCAGGGCTGTAGCATAGATTGAGAGCGTGACAATACCTATTGCTGTTGGGATATCGCCTGTCATAACAGACCTGTAGAGTAGCTGGCCAATCCCTGGATAAGCGAATACAACTTCTGTGAGAAGTGCACCACTAAATATCTGTCCAAGTGAAAGCCCTAGAGCAGTCACCTGTGGTGTAAGTATGTTTCTAAATACGTATCTTCCAATAATTCTCTTTTCAGGGAGGGCTCTTATAACGGCATACCTAACATAATCCTCGGATAAAACCCTTAGTGTTAAAGCTCTAGAGCTAAGGAACCACCATCCCAATGCACTTATCAATATTATTGAGAGAGCTGGAAGCGTCGTAGCCCTTAGCATCTCAGGGATAGTGTTGAGACTTATTGCGAACGAGCTTACAAGAGGGAATAGTGGTATCTTGAATATGAAGAGAAATACGAGGAGTAATGCTAGAATGTAGTATGGTATAGGGTAGAGTGTTACAGCTATACTCTGCAGGATTTTTGAAGCTATTGAGTCCTCTTTTAGAGAGGCTATCATGCCTATGATATTCCCGAGGACCCATGAAATTATAATTGATGTACCGAGAAGCCAGAGAGTATATGGGAGACGTTCTTCTATTAATTCGACTACAGGGGTAGGAAAACTCATAATTGACGGCCCGAAGTCAAATGTAAAGGCGCTTCTTAGAAACTTCAAGTATTGATCCCAAATAGTACCTGTAAGACCAAATAGCTCGTAGAGTTGCCTCCTAAGGATCTTTAAAGCTTCGGGGTCCACTACCTGTCCTTGAGCTGTCATCATGGCAACTATATTTTCGACTGCATCAACAGGCATAAATCTAAGGAGAATAAATGTAATACTAAAGGCTGATATAATGGTTATAAGGAAGTAAATAAACCTCATGAATATGTATTTTAAAAAAGCATTCATTTAGAATCACCTTCACCGTCTTCTTGCAATAACCCAGCCTACAGCTAAACCTATTATTAATGCTATTATGGCTACAACAGTCACAGTAGTAGTATCTAGTGTAGGAACAGTTACAGGGGTAGTCACAGCAGTTGTAGTCGTGGTAATTATGGTTCGAGTGACAGTCACCGTTCCTGCCGGAGTGCCTGGTGTCGTGGTGGTTGGTGCTTTAATGGGAGGCCAGCTAGAGGTTGGAGGAGTCCCTGGTTCATTGGGATATAAGTGGTCTACCCTACCTGTTGGCTGAAGCCTTAGAATAATGAAGAGCATCTGAGCCCACCAGTATACTGGATCCATGTAGTAGTTGTCTGGATAATACGGCCAGTTAGTCCACACGTAGTTATCGTTAACAGTGTAGAATGGTGTTGGGAAGAATCCTACCCATGGCAATTGCTCAGCCCAGATGAGTAGAGCTTGTCTCCCGAGCTCTATGACCTTGGGATCCGTGGATGGTAGCATCTCCATCTCATCTATTATTTTATCTAGTTCGGCTTTCTTCGAGAAGTTATAGTCTGACCATCCAACGCTAGGTGCACCCGGGTCAAAGTACTTGCGAGCCCACCCATTTATATGTAGGGTTAGATCCGATAGTAGCGAGCATCCAGGCCAGAATGCTCCAACTTCAAATTCACCCCTACTCCACGCTGTCGAGAATGGGCCACTCTCTACAGGTGCAACATCTACATCTATACCGAATGCTCTCCATTGGTCAGCTACTAGGAAGGCTATTCTCTGGCTCTCCATTTCGAAGCCTGAGGGAGCTGTTATCGTGATCTTCCATTTCTCACCATTGGGTAAGAGCCACTTGCCGTCAGGGCCTCTCCGGAATCCCACACTTGTTAATAACTGCTCAGCTAATTGGGGATCATACTTCCACCATTTGGTTTCAGGATCATAGCCTAGTTTCACTAATTCTCCTTCTAAAGGCTTATAATATAATTCCACTGCTAATGGAGTGGGTACAACTGGCAGTGCTGCGGGAACTGGTAGAGAGCCATCGGGTCCTTTGAATGCCTCATAGATATTTTCGAAGTTTATAGCGAAAGTTAAAGCTCTTCTAACCTCAGTTATATTGAATGGATATTTCAGGACATTGAACGCTATACCTTTAACACAGGCATCGTATGGGAAGGCATATGGTGCTTTCATTCCATAGTATCCACCTAGATATGGATTATTCTTCCATACTATATCGAAGTTTTCTGGAAGGAATGTTCTTATGCAGTCTAATTGATGGTTAACCATTGCTAGGGCCTTCTTCTCTTCAGGCCCGGGATGCAGGAATAAGACGTACTTGGGACCGGGTTTCATTCCATAGAGTTTAGTGCCCCACCAGTCCTCATATCTCTCCCAGAGGAACCAGTTTCCACCGGGATCTATGGCTTTTAGATTATATGGCCCTATGCACACCGGTGGATAGAATTTGAATTTAAGTGGGTCTTGCCCCTCCCATACGTGCTTGGGGAGAATAACGTTTGAGGGGCCGCCATATATTGTTACTGTGAAGAGTATTATGTGTAGTTTAGGACTAGGTTTACTGAGGTATATCTTCACGGTATAGTCATCTACTTTTTCTACCCTATCAATCCATTCCTTATAAGCTGGATTGGGAACTAGACCTGGAGTATTCTTGTAGAGATTAATGGTGAATACTACGTCATCAGCTGTGAATGGGTGGCCATCATTCCAGTATAATCCTTTTCTCAGATAGATTGTCATGGTCTTATAGTCTGAGGAGTACTCGGGTGGACTGGCTGCCAGCCAGTTGATCAGCTCGCTGTTAGTTGTATTAATGTACCAAAGGAACCCTGCACACACCTGGGAGAAGCCGGAAGCTCCGAAACCCGGTCTTCCAGGAATTAAGTAATTGAAGTTATCGGGGTCTGTGAATGTTCCATAATGGTTTTCCACAATGAGGATGTCTCCTCTCTTAGCTGTGACGCCGGGTGGTAGTGGTATTGGTATTTCCTGTCCAACTGCTATTAGTGATATCATGGGTGTTAGTAGTGTTGATACTAATAGTATCAGAGGAATTATAGCTTTTGTAATTCTATGTGTAGTCATTACTTCACCCATTCAATATAAAGTATGGTTCAGCAGTATTTAAATTTTTCTATGTAGAATTCCGTACCATATATACTCATATAATCTATTTTGATCTATAATTCCATACATTTACGTTATACAAGAATTATGGTTTTCAAAAATTATGAAGGGGTTAATCTAAGAGTTTTTACTTCGAATCCCTTTAGATGTAATCGCAATTTTCCTCCGCTGTATTCCTGAGAGCTTAAGGGTTCTTCGAGGAGATCCGCTTCACTAATGCTGAAAGCTTTCCATAGCTTTATTTCAGTTTCATTTGCAGTTCCAGTAGCATCATATATTCTCATTATAAGGCTTTCTCCACTCTCAGCTTTTTTCAGGGCTTCTATCAAGGCGCTACCACTTTCCACGGAAACATAGGTTTTCACGTACTCTGAGGGTGGTTTATGAGATGCTTTAACCTCGAGTTTATCCCATACCTCGTATGCTCTTCTATATACTTCACCCTTCCTGTAGTCTCCTTCATGAGCGTAGAGGTATACTTCAACATTGAATGGTTCGAGGTTGGAGTAGGGGTCTGGGAATAACGGTGATTTAGCTATTGTAAGCCCGATCCAGTCTTCTCTGGGGGAATACCCGTGTTTAATGGTGGAGATTACTGCAAGTCCTTTAGAACCATCTGATATATCGATCCATCTGAGGACTGGGAATTCATATTTCGCTTCATCCCACTTGCTCTGTGGTTTTAAAGCCCGTTCTAGAACACCGAATGGTATTTCGCATTGTATTTTATCGGAGTTTATTGATGGTTTCATCCATAACTTGAGGAGATATCCTCTTGTATTCCAATTTACATTCATCTTAACTTCTAGTAGTTTAGATGAGCCTTTTAGGCACACGTTCATGTTTACCTTAGAGTTTTTGAATCCTAGTGGGATTTCAACACAGGCTATTAATGGGCCTTCTAGTACTACTCTCGGCTCGCCGAGAGGTCTTAACGGTACACCAGGGTCTTCGAGAGAACTCTTTTCAATATCCCATGCATCGAATAGACCTGGCTTATCCTGGTGTGCTTTAAGCTGCAGGCTTCCTCTCCCTATAGCTTCCCATTTCAACTCCCTGCTTACTAGAGAGATACTTCCATCACTATACACGAAGACATCAATGAACTCGTTACTTAATATTATTCTACCGGGTTCTCTTTGAACTTTTACAGGTCCCTCTTGGACTGCAGGCTCACTAGATGTTTTCTCGAGGACACCGTAACCTATACCTGGTACCTCTATTTCAATTACAGTGTTTTCCCCAATGCTCTGTGCGCCTGCGACCTTCAGGTTTTTCGACACATATGTACCTCTAGGTAGTGTGATTACTTCTCGTCTAGTCCATGGTAGAGAGTTGAATACATATATGTACTTTCCACTAGGATCCTCCGGCCCGCTAAACGTGTAGAGCGTTCTTCTTAGTGTCTCCTCGCATTTCTGCAGAGCTTCCTCGAGGTCTTTATAAGCCTCCTGGTATGCTTCAAAGTTTGCTGAACCTGGTAGAACATCATGGAACTGGCTCCTCAAGAGCTTCTCCCAGATTTCACTAAGAGATTCCCTAGGGTAACGTGCATGGTTTTCAATCCAGGAGATAGTGGCCCAGATCTCTGTGGTTCTAAGACATCTTTCAAGCCTTGATACTAACTCCTTAATCTTATGGTTAGTTGTGTAAGTTCCCCTGTGTGTTTCAACGTACATTTCACCCTTCCACACCGGGAGCTTCTGAGATAATTCTTTCACGTACTTCACGTAGTCTTCGTCTGCTAAATTGTACTTTACTCTAGGTGTTGAAGGTAGTTTATTAATCCATAATAGTCTTTCAGCTATAAAGACGTTAGGTCCTCCACCTCCATTTCCATATCCTACAGTATGAATGGCTGCCCCATAATTCTTCTCGATGTGGTTCTCCCAAACCCTAAGTATTTCTTCAACTGTAGCTTCACCGTTGTAAGTTACAGATATTATGTGGACTGGGATTCTCGTACCGTCTAAACCCTCCCATTGGAAGAGGGTGTGTGGAAACTTATTGGTATCATTCCACATAAGCTTATGGGTTACGAATACTTCTAAACCAGCTTTTCTTAATAGCTGGGGTAGTTGGGCTGAGAACCCGAAGGAGTCGGGGAGCCATCCTATCCTCGCTAT